>JAWOHC010000137.1:0-21687 GCA_046496275.1 Gillisia sp. | reverse complement strand
GCTACTGTAGGTATTGCTCTTATAGGAATTGCAGAGGCTTTGGGTATTTCTGTTGGAATGACTGCCGGCGCAATCCTTTCCGGAGCATATTTTGGAGATAAACTTTCGCCCTTAAGCGATACCACCAACCTTGCGCCAGCAATGGCCGGAACCGATCTTTTTACGCACATTCGGTATATGACTCTTACAACAGTTCCAACGATTGCAATTACCATTCTAATATTTATTATTATAGGGCTTAACCTGGATGTTTCCGGGAATACCGATACTTCCGCTATTTTAAAATCTATTGAATCATCCTTTACAATTTCCCCGTGGCTTTTTGTAGTCCCGTTGGTGGTAATTTTGCTCATTATAAAAAAAACCTCTCCCCTGATAGCCCTGTTAATAGGTACCTTAATGGGTGCGGGTGCAGCACTAATTTTCCAGCCGGGAATCGTTGCTCAAATTGCCGGGGTTACAAATTTGGATTTCATAAGTGGCTATAAAGGGATTATGCAGGCTATTACTGTAGAAACTTCTGTTGTAACCGATAATGAGGACTTAAACGATCTTTTTTCCGCAGGCGGGATGGCAGGAATGCTTGGCACTATCTGGCTCATCATTTGCGCGATGGTCTTTGGCGGAATCATGGAAGCTATAGGAGCTTTGGCAACTATTAGCCGTGCCTTGTTAAATATGTTTCATACTACTTTTGGATTGTTTGCAAGTACGGTATTTAGCTGTTTGGCGCTCAATGCAACCGCTTCAGATCAATATCTGGCCATTGTGGTTCCCGGAAAAATGTTTGCAAAAGCATATAAGGACAAAGGCCTTGCTCCTGAAAATTTAAGTCGTACGCTGGAAGATTCCGGAACCGTTACTTCAGTATTAGTTCCCTGGAATACTTGTGGCGCATATCATAGCGGAGTGCTTGGGGTTCCAACATTAACGTATGCTGGATATGCCTTCTTCAATTATTTAAGCCCGTTTATGACGCTACTGTTTGCCGCTTTCAGTATTAAAATCAAACAACTTAGCACTAAAACGTCTTAAGTCTTTATCTGATAAAATCTTCTCAAATAAGCTTATATTATACTAAAACAATTCATGATAGACAAACGCTATTCTTGGATAAGAATTTAAAATTTTATTGGTATTCCTAGGATCATTAAATACATACATTTGCAGGACGAAATAAATTAACAAATAAACATAATTTAGTATGGCTTTAGTAGGAAGAAAATTTCCAAATTTAAGTGTGAATGCAATGGATGAAATGGGTGATACCTTCAAGTTAAATGTTCTTGAAGAAGCTCAAAAAAACAATAAGAAAGTATTATTATTCTGGTATCCAAAAGATTTCACATTCGTTTGTCCAACTGAATTACACGCTTTTCAGGAAGCTTCAAAAGAATTTGAAAAAAGAAACGTAATGGTAATTGGAGCATCCTGTGATACTGCCGAAGTTCACTTTGCCTGGTTAAATACCGCAAAGGATAATGGTGGAATTGAAGGTGTTAAATACCCAATACTTGCCGATTCTAACAGAAACCTTAGTGCACAACTTGGTATTCTTGATATTACCAATGAGCAATACGATGAAGAAACCGGAGCAGTGACTGTAGAAGGAGACAATGTTACCTATCGTGCCACCTACCTTATTGATGAGGAAGGAACTATTTTCCACGAAAGTGTAAATCATATGCCTCTTGGAAGAAATGTGAAGGAATTTATCCGTTTAATCGATGCTTACACGCACGTTCAGGAAAAAGGAGAGGTTTGTCCGGCGAACTGGGAAGAAGGTAAGGAAGGAATGAACGCCGATCGTGAAGGAGTAGCTTCTTATCTTAGTTTAAACTAAAAAGAAAATAATGGTTAAGGAATTAGAACAAGATAATTTAAAGGAAATAGTTGCAGGAAATGGAACTGTGGTTGTTCAATATATGGCTGGATGGTGCGGTAACTGCAGAGTTATGAAACCTAAGTTCAAAAAACTGGCAGAGGAAAATGAAACGTCTACTTTTTTGATGGTAGATGCTGAAAAATTTCCCGAATCCAGAAAAATGGCCAATGTAGATAACCTTCCAACTTTTGCAACCTTTAAAAACGGAAGTTTAGTTAATCAGGTTCAAACCAATAAATTTGAACTCTTAAAAGATCTAGTAAATGAAGTTGCCAGTAATTAGACATTTGCAGCGCAACAATGATGCGGAAAAACTGCAAAATGCCATCGATGTTTTAGAGAGTTTTACAGAACACCGATCTGTTTCAGATGAAGAAATGGATGTTGTTGGAGAATTAATCACCAATTTGTGTGGTGCTGTAGAAGTTCAAAAAATGATTGACGCTGGCGATTCTGAAATGGACGCTGCCAATAATTTTGTGAAAAAGGTAATGGGATCTATCGATCGCTAAAACCTAAAGCTTAAGTGCTTACAAGGGCTGTTTTTAGAAATAAAAACGGCCCTTGTTGTTTTTATGATAATTTTAGTAAATCCCTGTAACATAAGAACTAAATTTAGACTTTAAACAACAAAAAAGCCTAAAACAATGTCACAAATAACATTAAAAGATAAAAAAGTAAACACCTATGGGAATTTGCCTGAAATTGGTGAAAAAGCGCCTCATTTTGAATTGGTACGTTCCGATCTTTCAACGACAACCCTAAAAGATTTTAAGGGAAAAAGGCTTATTTTAAATATTTTCCCAAGCATTGATACTCATGTTTGCGCCACTTCTGTTAGAAATTTTAATGAAAAAGCTTCCACTTTGAACAATACCGAAGTTCTGTGTATTTCAAGAGATCTTCCTTTTGCGCAAAAGAGATTTGTTGACGATGCAGGAATAAAAAATGTGACCAATCTTTCTGATTTTCGCCAAGGTGATTTTGGGAAGGATTATGGCGTTGAAATGATGGATGGCCCCATGGCCGGACTTCTTTCCAGAGCAGTTATTGTTTTAGATGAAGAAGGAAAAGTAATTCATACGCAACAAGTGCCGGATATTTCTCACGAACCAGATTATCTTACCGCTCTTAAGCCGCTGTTATAATGTGGGATAGTTACCTTGGTAAGAGAATACGGGGAGGAGGATATGCATTTAAAGGAGCCTGGATTTTAATTAAGCGCGAACACAGCATTCAGGTTCAGGTTGGAATTGCTGTTATAATTACCGGTGTTGGATTTTATTTTGATATCTCAAGATCCGATTGGATGTTTCAGTTTTTAGCTATTGGACTGGTTTTAAGCGCCGAAGGCCTTAACAGTGCCGTGGAAGGAATTGCAGATTTCGTGCATCCGGATTTTCACACAAAAATAGGTTATATTAAGGATATTGCTGCAGGAGCTGTTCTCTTTGCAGCAATTACTGCCGTTATCATCGCAGGTTTCATTTATCTCCCGTATCTTTTTCCAAATCTTTTCATACAATAGAACTTTAATAATTTTACGGCATACCTCCTGACCTTAAGCTGGTGCTTTTTAAATTCCCCGCCTTTCTTACTACAAAAAGAAATCTATACCCAGAACAAATCCTTTTATTCTATTGATATATATCATTTTAGATTCTTCAAAAATGATATAAATTTAGTTTAATGCTTTTCTCCTTTAATAAAATTGTGTCTCCCCCACCTGTAAAGCTTTATCCCCCGGCTTATTCTAAAGCATTAATTATCGGCAATATATTGATTGGGGATATCCTTACTATTTTTATTGATTTAAAAAAAGCAACCCTGAATAATTTAAAATTAAAAATCATGAAAAATTTTCTTTTTAGTTTATTCATTATTGGATCAACTATTTCAGCTTTTGCACAGGAATTTGAGATTCTTGACGTTCGTATTGCACCGTCATTTTATAAATATATGGATAAAGATCAGAATGATGATCCAGAATTAAGTCCCGCTGAACCGGTCAAATTACATCAACAAAGATCTTCGATCTTTACCCTGGAAAATTCAAAATATTATGATGATGAATATGAATATTATTTTTTGTCATTTTATATTCCTGAAGGGAAAATTCTGGCTTCTTTTGATTCAGAAGATAATATACTACGCAGCGTTGAAAAACTAAAGAATACAGAAATACCACCTATTATTGCAAAAGCGATCGTCCAAAGGTATCCCGGCTGGATCGTCTCGGAAAATGTTTATTTGGTAAATCATCATGACAACGAAGAAATAATAAAAAAAGAATATAAGCTATTATTGGAAAAAGGGCATTTAAGAAGGAGGGTTTATACCAATGAAAATGGCGATTTTATTAGCCCGAAAAAGGACTGATACGAAATTTTTAACTGCACCTCTTTTTGGGGGAAGTTTTCCTAAGGATTAAACCATGTTCCCTTGTCTTTTTTTAAATATATAACTGCAAGATTCGATCTAACTGGCGGGATGAACCAATATTAAATTATCGCTTTAATATTTCGGCAATATCTTAAAATCATTCTGTACAATAACGGGTAAAACTTCTTTGAAATACCCATATTTAATCCCCAAAACTAAGAATCAATTTTCCAGGAGGCCTCTATGAAATGGAAAATATCAGGTTTTTTTTTAAACCCCGATGGCAGTGCAATTAGGCCTGACAAAAAGGGTGCAGTAAATCAGGAAAAAAAATGTTAGGCTTAAAAGGCTCATTGGCAACCATTTGATAACCAGCCTCCTATTATCAGGAAAATAAAATTAAACCATTGATATTTATCATTTTATGATATCGAAATTTGCCCTAATTTCAATATGTAAAACATAAATTATTAATTTTTAAAACCTAAAATTATGACATTAGTTAAATCAAGCAAACGCCGTTCTCCTATAGCAGGAGAATCTATTATGTCCCAGGATCCTTTTTTTTCAGATTTGATGGATACCCGCAGAGGCATCTTTAATTTGAACCGAATCTTTAATGGGGATTTTGAAAATGATCTCAATTTAGTTCCTGCGCTTAATGTAAAGGACAATAAGAAAAATTACGAAGTGGAATTAGCCGCTCCCGGACTGGCTAAGAATGATTTTAATATCACTATAGATGATGGCATTTTGACTATTTCTGCTGAAAAAGAACAAAAATCAGAAGAAGAAAAGGAAGGGTTTGTAAGGAAGGAATTCAGTTACAACTCATTTTCAAGGTCCATGATTCTTCCAGACTCTGTAGACGAAGAAAAGGATATTAAAGCTCAATACCAGGACGGTGTTTTAAAATTGACCATTCATAAAAAAGAAGGAGCGAAAGCGAAAAGTCCTAAAAAAGTGAGTGTGTCCTAAATAAAGAGGTTGTTTGAAAATCAATATTGTTTCAAACAACCTTTTTTATTTTTTGCATTTATATTTTATGAATCTCCCATTTTTTTTGGGGATTTTTTACAGCAATTAATTCCTCACTCACCCAGCGCGCTTCAATTAAGGGGGCCTCCCTTAATTTTTGTCTGGAGACAGCTACCGGAAAAGGACCGGCTAAATATTGCTTCACTTCTCCTTCCCTGTCTATTAAAACAACATCGTAGTTATAGGATTTAATTGTTATGTCTAAAAGATCATTACGTCCTAAGAATTTTTCCTCTATTTTTAGAGCCAGTGCTTGTCCATTATTAAAGTTGGAAACATTAAGGAATTCCGGCTCAATGACCGTCTTTCCTGAAGAATCTATAAATCCATAATACGGAATTTCATCGATAACCTTTTTAATGATGATTCTTCCATCGTGCATTCGCGGTATTTGCTGAGAAGCCACTCCCACATCTGTTTTGGAAGAGGTCTTTTCATTGTGAATTAAATCACTCCTGAAATTAACAGCAACCTCTCCCTTAGAATTTATAAAACCCCATTTATTATTTTTTAAAACCGGGAAGTGACCTTCATGTGCAGGACCAATAAATTCGAGATCCTGGATTACCTGCGAAAAAGTGAGCAACGGAATCATAAGAAATACCGTGAGCCAGAGTCCTAATTTCATCTACTTAAGTTTTAATGTTAATCAAGGAAATTACAGTTCTTTCCTGTGGAAAAAAATGATAAACATCATACTTTCATAGCCTTCCACTTTAGCGAGGGCTATGTCAAACTGCTTCAAAGCACTCGCTAAACTGATATTGGTCATAGTTTTCAGGGGCATTTCGCAATAACTTTATTGAAAACAAATTATATCATGATGAGAAAGATAGTTGTTCCAACCGACTTTTCGGAAAATGCATTCAATGCACTCAAATATGCAGTAGAATTATTTAAATACGATAAATGTGAAATTTTCCTATTAAATGCTTTTGCAGATGAGGTTTACAATGACATGTCTATTATTAATAAGGCTTTATTAGATGATTTAAAAGATAGCGTTCAGGTAAATTCGGAAAAGGAGATTGCCCGGATCATTGTAGATATCAAAGAATATTCCCCGAATCCTAATCATCATTTTAAATCCATTTGTGAATTTGGTTCGCTTGTAGATGAGATCAATGAGGTAGTGAAAAAAGAAAATGCTGATATTGTTATTATGGGAACCCGGGGTAAAACAAATTATCAGCATATCACCTTTGGGAGCAATACCCTTCAGGTAATTAAATATGTACATTGCCCGGTTCTTTCAATCCCGGAAAATTATAAGTTTAAAACACCTAAAAACTTCCTCTTTCCTACAAATTATATGATTCCTTATCAAAAAAGGGAATTGAAACTGGTAGCTGAATTATCCCGCTCCTATCAGGCTATGATTCATTTTTTATACATTTCTGAATTCCCTGTAGAGAGTTTCCGGCAAAAGGACAACCAATTATTTCTTAAGGAACAATTCTATGAAACAGGGTTTAAATTTCATAGGGAGGAAGAACCAGATAGGATAAAAGCCATTAATAAAAATATTAGCGGAATGAACATAGACCTTTTGATTATGGTCAATTCCCGGTACACCTATTTAGAAACTATTTTATCCGGATCTACCATCGACATTATAGGTCTGCAGCCCAAAATCCCATTCTTAATACTTCAGAATTTCTATCGGGAAATAGCATAATTTTCACAAAAGCGATGTAATAATTTTAAGTTTTACTTTAAAATATTGAAAAATGAAAAAAATACTATTACCTACCGATTTTTCCGATAATGCGTTTAATGCCATACAATATGCCACACAACTTTTAGAGAATGAGGACTGTGTTTTTTATCTTTTAAACACGTATACTCCTGTGCTTTATGACACTGAATACATTCTATATAGCCCATCTCAATTAAGCCTTGATGAAATTTACAAGAATAATTCCCTAAAAGGATTGAAAAAAGTTGAAAAAAAAATAAAACAACAATTTCCCAATCCCAAACATACCATAGAGAAAATTTCATCCTTTAATTTGCTTAATGAAGAGATTGCGGAACAGGTGAAGGAAAAAGAAATAGACCTGGTAATAATGGGGACTCAGGGTGCAACTGGCACGGAGGAAATTTTATTTGGAACCCATACCGTACATGCCATAAAAAAAACAAAAGTTCCTCTTTTAGCTATTCCTTCTGATTTTGAGTTCGTTCCGCCAAAAAACATTCTTTTCCCTACAGATTATGATATCAATTATACGGCAAGACATCTTCAACTTCTGAAGGACCTGGCAGATTCTTTTACCTCTGAGCTACATGTTCTACACGTGATTTTTGGGCGGCCTCTTGGAGAGAAGCAGGAAAATTCCAAAAAGATCCTTGCTGAATTTTTAAAAGAAACACGCCATACATTTTATAGTATTGAAAAAAATACGGTTACAGAAGGAATCTACGACTTTCAGAAAGAACACTCCATCGACCTGTTGGCAATGATAAGCAACAAACATTCATTTTTTGAAAACCTACTTTTCAGGCCGGTAATAAATGATATTGGATTTCATGTAAAAATTCCGTTTTTGGTAATTCCATCCGGAAAATATAATTCTTAACTATGAAATGAGTATTACGGAAACATGATACAAACACCAATGAACCCGCCTGTTTTCGGGCAGGGATACGTGAATTACTCCTGATAGCTACCGGGATACCTATGAAAAACGCTTGTATTGAGCGAGGTGGAAATAATAAAAATCTACAGATGAAATGAGCATAACGGAAACTCGATGCAAACACCAATTAAGATATGCGAATTGCATATGACCTATAAAAAACAATAGATATCTACAGATGAAATGAGCATAACGGAAACACGATACAAACACCGATGAAGATATGTGAATTGCATATGACCTATAAAAAACAATAAAACACATATGAAAAATATCCTACTTCCAACAGATTTTTCAGAAAACGCCTGGAATGCAACACTCTACGCGATCAATTTGTATGAAGAGGAATCTTGTCGTTTTTTTTTAATGAATTCATACGATGTAAATGGCTATTTTGAAGGTAGTGTTATGGATCCGGTTCCGGCAAAAGAGGAATTGGTTAAACATAAAGCAATTTCAGAAGAAAGGCTACATCGACTTTGTGAAATTCTTAAAGAACGCTTTTTAAATTCCAGGCATAAATTCATATGTGTTGCCTTAAATAAAACATTGATAGATTCAATAAATAATGAACTCAACCAACACGAATTTGAGCTTATTCTTATAGGCACCCAGGGAACCACCGGATCTTATGAAGTTATTTTTGGCAGTAATACGATTCAAATATTAAATGAGATAAAAAATTGTCCCATACTTGCCGTTCCATCCAATGTATCTTTTGAGGTCATAAATGAGATCGTACTGGCCACCAGCTATAAAATTGAACATTCAAAAGAAGATCTTAAGTACCTCATTCAACTTGCAAAACAAAATAATGCTGCCATCAGGATACTTCACATAGAAGAACCTGGAGGTTTGAGTATTGCTCAAAAACATAATAAGTACCATCTGGAATCTTGTTTAAAAGAGATTCCCCATAGCGCTCATTCCTTGGCTCATGTAAGTATTCCCATAGGAATTTATTGTTTTACAGAAAGCAGGGGAAGTGATATGATCGTGTTTATAAATAAAAAGCACAATTTTTTAGAAAAATTACTTTTTAATCCCCTTTATAAAGATTTAGGGAATTATTCAAGGATTCCTTTACTCGTTTTACACCGTTCCAAGAAATAGGTTTAAAAACTTTTAGAAGAATTGATTGTTGTCATATTTTCCATAAAATCAACAAATTACCTTTATAATTACTAACAAACTAAGCGATGAGAAAGAACATATTAATACCAACCGATTTTTCCAAAAATTCATGGAACGCTTTAAATTATGCTTTAAGTTTATTTAAAGATGACAAATGTACTTTCTATCTGCTAAATGCATTCCAGCTATATTATTTCACAACAGATAGCCTTATTGTCCCCGAGCCGGGAGAACCTAATTATGAAAAAGCTAAGGATACATCTGAAATTGGGCTTGAGAAAATAATCGATGGAATCGCATCCAGAGGAGGTAATGAAGAGCATAGATTTGAAACTATTTCTACCTACAATTCTGTTTTGGAAGCCGTAAAAACTGTTATCGATAAAAACGAAATAGAGTTGGTGATAATGGGCACCAAAGGAGAAAATGATCCAAAAAGCAAACTGTATGGCAGCAATGCGGTTGATGTTATGGAGAACGTTAATAATTGTCCCGTTATCGTAATTCCGGAAGAGGTGAGATACGCTGAGGAAAAAAGAAAGGAAGTTGTATTTGCTACAAATTTTAAGACTCCTTATAAGCGTCGCGAGTTGGAAAATCTGGTTGATATTGCAAAAAAAATGAAGGCGGCAATTAGGGTGCTTCACATTCAGGAAGCAGATAAATTAAGCAGCGGGCAGGAAAAAAACAAAGAGGAACTAAAGGAGTATTTGGGTGACGTTGTGTACACATTCCATACATTAACCGATATAAAAGTAGCCCCTGGGATTCATTCCTTCATAGAAAGCAGGGATAGTGACCTCCTGGCACTTACCAATAAAAAACATAGTTTTTTGACCAGCATATTTACAAAATCCCTGGTAAAAGAAATTGGATATAAACCTCAGGTTCCGGTTCTGGTAATGCACCATGGTAAATAACAGTGGACAAAGATAAATTCCAAGATCAGGTTTACACGGGACCGGACCAGTCCTCGATCTCATTTTCAGGAAATATGCAAAATTCAAATTAAGAAAATTTAAATAGTAATAATATGGCCATCCGGAATCTCCAGATTACAAAAGCTTCAGGAGATAAAGATGTCTTTTCAATTGAAAAAGTTAAGGCGTCTTTAAGAAAGTCCGGAGCAGATGAGGAAGTGATCAATCATATACTGAGCAATCTGGAACATGAGTTGTATGAGGGGATCTCTACAAAGGAGATCTATAACCGCGCTTTTAATCTTTTAAAGAAAAAGAACCGATCCTTTGCCTCCCGGTATAAGTTGAAAAATGCCATTTATGAACTCGGGCCCACCGGATTTCCTTTTGAAAAATTTATCGCTGCAATTTTAAAACACAGCGGATATAAAGTAGAGGTTGGAAAAATTCTACAGGGAAATTGTGTAACCCATGAAATGGATATTATTGCCATAAAAGATAAGGTGAAAAATTTATTTGAATGTAAGTTTCATACCGAGCCAGGCAAGGCCTGTGATGTGAAAATCCCATTATATATCCACAGTAGATTTCGGGATATTCAATTTTTTTTAGATAAAAATCATCCAGGGACGCCTGTCTTTAAAGGTTGGGTGGCCACTAACACAAGATTTACTGAGGATGCAAGGAAATATGGTAAATGTGTAGGCATGAATTTGCTGAGTTGGGATTTGCCTAAAGGAAATGCTTTAAAAGACCGGATAGATCATACCGGTTTGTACCCAATTACTGTTTCTACGCTGCTTTCTTCAAGGGAAAAGCAATTCCTATTAAGTAGAGACATAGTGTTGTGTAAAGAATTGATAGATGACAAATTTTATCTGGACCATTTAGGCATCTCCGAAGGAAGAAAATCCAGAATTTTAAAAGAGATGGAGATGCTTTGTAAGGGAATATAAAACCTTCCGGGAGCAAGTGCGTAGGTCCCGATATCGGGAGGAAACTGTTTTTAAAAATTCAAGGCAGGCCCGCCTGAATGATTCGGGCAGGCTGCGGGGAACCATACCGTTCGCCAGGCGGGACTAAAATATCCAGTTATGAGTCTAGACATGAAAATTCACTTTTTAGGAGCTTCAGGCACGGTTACAGGGTCCAAATTTCTCCTGGAAATGCCAGAGATCAACATTATGGTAGACTGCGGCCTCTTTCAGGGTTTAAAGGAATTAAGAACCTTAAATTGGGAACCATTCCCATTTCCACCAGATAAAATTGATGTAATCCTGCTCACTCACGGACATTTAGACCACTCCGGATATTTACCCAGGCTTGTAGCGCAAGGCTTCAAGGGAAAAATAATGGGAACTGCCCCCAGCCTGGCTATCGCTTCGATTATTGTTTTGGACAGCGCAAAAATTCAGGAAGAACAGGCTCAAAAAGCCAATGAGGAAGGCTTTTCCATTCACACACCGGCTTTACCGCTTTATTCGTTAGAAGATGCAGAAAAAGCGATTGGGCTATTTAGATCCGTAGAACCAGGCAAATGGTCTGCCATTACCCCAGATATTAAATTCAAACTAGAAAAAAATGGACATATTATAGGAGCAACCCATATAGAATTGGATATCCTAGGAAAAATCTTTCTGTTCTCGGGAGATATAGGCAGGGAACAAGACCTATTACTGGATCCTCCAAAACCACCTGAATGGGGAGATTATATATTCCTGGAAAGCACCTATGGCGATAGGTTACATCCTGAAGATAATTCTGATGAAATCCTGAAAGATGCCATTCTTGATACCATAAAAAATAATTCAATTTTAATAATCCCAAGTTTTGCGGTAGAAAGGCTTCAAACCTTAATGTATAAATTGTGGCAACTTTACAACAAAAATAGCATTCCAAAGATTCCTATTTTTATTGATAGTCCAATGGGGAACGAAGTCTTTGGGGTATTTGAACGTTTTCCTTCCTGGCATAAAATCAATCCACATGACCTGGCTGCGATGAAAAATCATTTTAACATTATAACATCCTATAAAGATACCTGGAAAACAATAGATGATAAAAGAGCTAAAGTTGTAATTGCCGGCAGCGGAATGGTAAGTGGCGGCAGGGTTCTTACCTATTTGAGATATTTTGTCGATAAACCAGAAACAACGGTTTTACTGGTAGGTTTTCAGGCAGAAGGAACCCGGGGAAGGCAACTTCTTGATGGGGACCATGAGATCAAAATATTTGGAAAATACTGCGAGGTGAATGCAAAAATTAAAACCATCGAAAGTCTTTCTGCGCATGCAGATCAAAAAGGGATAATAGATTGGTTAGGAAAAATAAAAAACATCCCGGAAAAGGTATTCCTGATCCATGGAGAGCCCACTGCATTGGATGTTTTAAGAGTAAAAATTAAAGACACCTACCAATGGCAGGTACATATTCCACATTTGGATGAAACCGTAAGCATTAAGCTTTAAAATATTTTCCCATCCTGATAATTATCATTTATATGTTCGTTTTAAAATTTTAATTTTAGAAGGAAACATAAACTTTACTGCAATGATTACCTCAGAAAAAGATAATTCATTTTATAGTGAAAAGAGGCTCAAAAAATATCAATTGGAACTAGTACATTGGAAAGATTTGTTAACCTATAATTCCGATGAAATAAGTTTTCTAACACTCTTTTTAAATGCTGAAATTTTCCAACCCGGAATTCCCAATTTATATGAAAATTTAAAGGAATACCTAACCAACGTGGAAGATATAAAATCTCAGAATTCACGATTTTACGACCTGATACAAGAAAATTTGAATATCCTGAAGGATGCGATAGAAAAAGGAAAGACTCCCGAAGAAAATTTTATTTCAGATTTTGAGAACTTAAGGAATGATATCGGGAAATATTTTGAGAAATTCTATGATCTCAAACTGGAAATTTTCCATTATACCGGCAATCTTCTGAAACAAAACGGCTAACCTGTCTTAATACAAAACACCTGAAACAACCTAAATCAAAAACATTATGAATACACCAAATCAAAATTTTCGATATGTAGAGTGGAAAAGTTCTGATGAAATGCATTATTCCTGTTTGCAATGGATCTCTGAGTTAAACTTTATAAAAGATGAACAAATCTTCTTTCAGGATATGCTTAAAGAATACACCCTTCCTATTCTGGAATCACACTTGCTTGAAGAGGCAAAAGCTTTGATTTTTAAATTAACAGATTCTGAAAAGCAGGTTGAAAATTTACTAAAAGAAACAACAAAACATCGAAACGGCTTACAAATAATGGTAGATGGTATTGACCAACCGGACCAGGAAAAGCAATACAGGGAAGAGCACAGGAGGTTATTAAAAGAAGTAAATAGTTTTACAATTGAATACCAGGCGCTTAAAAAAGATATTTTCACAACGGTTACCAGGGCTTTGAAACAGCAAAAACAAAAAAAGTTATTGAATTGAGCTGAAAACTAAAGAGAATGTTTCCAGTGATTTAACAGAACACCTATTAACAACGTCAATACTTATAAAATCTGTATTTAATTTAAACCATTAAAATTTTTGATCATGACAGCACTTGATTATCCCCATAAATCTATTAATGAAAAAAGCGTTGAAGAACTTGAAAATGATACGCTCGAATGGGATAAAATTCTTCAAACCTGTACTGATGAGCTGGTGTTTTTTAAACATTTCCTAACATCAGAAGTTTTTCAACCGATTAACCCGGATACTTCTGAAAAGTTAGAATCGTATATCGAGGAACTTGAAGATTTAAAAATTGAAAAAATTGAAGTACAACTCGCATTAAGAAATCATAAAAATGACCTTAAAGGAATGTTGGAATGCGAGGATATAAGTTGTGATACTTTTTATCAAACCCAGCATCAGGAACTTCGTAACAGGTTAAAGGATTTATTAGCAAACTTTCATCAATTGAAACTTGGTCTTTTTCATTTTAGTATTCCCTTTCTAAAAAGAAAATCAATTACTTCAGAAGTATCCTGAAATTGAAATCATGGTTGGGATTAAAATTGGAAAGCCAGCTGATTCTCTATTTTTGTAAATAGATGAAAAACCTCGGGCAAACGCACATGCTATATCCCAAATTTTCGGGAGCAAAAAACTTTAAAAAATTCGAGGCAAGCCAGCCTAAAAGATTCAGGCAGACGTTGGGATTATGTCCTCAATGAAGGATTAAAAAGCAACTGCTTTAGAAAAATAAAGAAAATGTTTGAAAATGGTTTAAAAGTGCTGTGGTTTAATAGATTCAAATACAATACAGGAGTAAATTGGAGCTAAAAGGGGTCGGCCATACAGGCATAACCAGTAAAAACTGACATAATTACAGGTTTTCGCCTTGGAGTCACATACTATTATGTGGCCTTATTAATTTTATAATAAAAAAAGATGTTGCGATTCTTTTAGTACAGATCTCAAACTTCTTAAGTGCAATTCATTCTATCTTAAATTCTTTAAAACCTCCCCCCCATAGCAATAGCGTTAGTTAAGAGTAATTATTAATCTTATGCCTATTTCCCCATTTAAAAAAAATATTTTTTCAGCATCAGTTTTTTCGAAATAAAATGGATCAATCAACTAGTGTTTTAATCCATTTCAAAGAATTATTTTATTAAAACAGCGGGATTGTACGGTCTTTGGAGCTACAGTTCTAAAGAAAACGGGTTTAAAAAGCCAGTTATATTTAATTAATCAAAAAATATAGAATGAGAGTATTAGTAATTGGAGCAGGAAACATGGGATTAACATATGCAGAGGGCATGTCTAAATCTACATTATTAAACCGGCACAATTTGATGATATATGATAAGTCTCCGGAATTGATAGCATCGTTAAGCAAAATAGAATACTTTGACGTTTATGGGGATATTGAAAAGTGTTTACCCACCGCAGATATAGTTTTTCTTGCTGTAAAACCTTTTCACTGTGAAGCAATGTTCAACGAGATAAAGCCCTTGGTAAATAAAGAGCAGGTTATTGTTTCCATAATGGCAGGAGTTACCATTAAAACAATCCAGGAAGGCCTTGATCTAAGAAAGGTAGTTCGTGCCATGCCAAATTTACCTGCACAGGTAGGAAAGGGAGTAACATCCTATACCGCATCCGATGAAGTTTCACGAATTGAATTATTAACGGTAAGGAACCTTTTGGATACCACGGGAGAATCCATTAAAGTTGAAAATGAAAATTTTATTGATGCTTCTACCGGAATTTCAGGAAGTGGACCGGCGTATGTGTTTTATTTTATGCAATCCATGTTGGAAGCTGCCCTAAAAATGGGATTCTCTAAAAATGATTCCAAAATACTTGTTAGCAAAACATTTGAAGGTGCGGTAGAACTATTCAACCAATCTGATCTTTCCCCGGAATCCTGGATGGACAGGGTTGCGTCAAAAGGCGGAACCACAAGGGCTGCATTGGATTCTATGGAAGACAACAATGTGAAAGAATTGATAAAAGATGCTGCATACGCAGCTTTTGACAGAGCTGTGGAACTTGGAAAAGAAAAGTAACCGAAGAACTATTTAGAAAAGAGAGCAATGGAAAAAAGGAGAATAGTTGTAAAAGTTGGTACTAATGTAATGACCAACAAAGACAATCGGATTTTAGGACCTGTATTAAGCAATCTGGTGGAACAAATTGCCACCTTATATGAAGAGGATATTATGGTGGTACTGGTTTCCTCGGGTTCGGCAATAGCAGGAAGAGAGGTCCTTGGAGAAATAAGTATAAAAGATCCCGCTAAAAGAAGACAGGTATACTCTGCCGTTGGACAACCCAGAATGATGCGACATTATTATAGCATTTTTCATAATTTCGGAATGCGCTGTGCACAGGTTTTAGCAACAAAAAGAGATTTCACACCGGGAATACACCGGGAAAATATGATAAATTGTTATGAATCTTTATTAGCTGAAGGGATAATTCCAATTGCAAATGAAGATGATGCAGTTTCTGTAACCATGTCCATGTTTTCTGATAATGATGAACTGGCAAGCCTGGTTGCTGAACTTATAGGTGCCGATGCACTTATAATCTTAAGCGATACCGATGGGCTGTTTACCGGTCATCCGGATGATGATAAATCAGAAAAACTCAACATGGTTCAAATAGATGAAGATGTTGAAAAATATGTTCAGGAATCGGGCAAAGGTGAAGGTGAAGGCCGCGGGGGTATGGAGTCCAAAATTAAAATAGCAAAAAGTACAGCTGCAAAAAATATTCCTACCTACATCGCCAATGGAAAACAAAAAAATGTAATCCTTGATATCGTTGCAGGAAAACCTGTAGGAACAAAATTTACAGCCTAAACGAAAAATCAAAATATTTAAATTTTATATTTTAAAAAAATCAAAATGAAGTTGATAAAGACAAAAGTTAAGAATAACGTTTTGAAATCTATGATGAAAATTCTTGATTTAAGGCGAGAAGAAATAATCAAAGCAAATAAAGCAGACCTGGAGGCTTTTGGTGAAACTGAAGGCGCTATGTATGACCGGTTAATCTTGAATGATAAGAAAGTGGATGGGATGATTTTGTCCATAAACGAAGTGATGGAACAGGAAGATCCTGTTGGACAAACTATTTCACACAAGGTTTTGGACAGTGGTCTTGATATCACCAATAAAACAGCACCTTTCGGGAATATAATGATCATTTATGAATCACGCCCGGATGTAACTATAGAAGCCGCAGTACTCGCCTTTAAAGCAAATAATAAGATCTTTCTTAAAGGAGGAAAAGAAGCGATTCGAAGTAATGAAATTCTGGTAGCTTGTTGGCATGAGGCTTTAAAGGAAAACGGACTGGACACCAATTGGGTCGAGTTATTGAATTTGAACCGAAAAGAAACTCAGGAATTTCTAAAAAATCCACCAGTTCAATTGGATTTAATCGTTCCTCGTGGAGGCGAAAAATTGATTGCTTTTGTAAAGGAAAACGCTACGGGTGCAGTATTGGTGAGCGGGAGAGGTAATAATTTCCTGTATGTTTCACCGGAAGCAGATTTTGAAATCGCTAAAAAGGTGATTTTAAACGCTAAAACCGATAAAATCTCCGGTTGTAATGCGTTGGACAAGGTCTTAATAGATAAAAAACTTCCTGACTATGAAAATAAATTAAAGGAACTTCAGCATCTGATGAAGGAACATCAGGTTGAAATTCTGGTAGATGATGAGGTAAGCAATATATTAAAAGAGGAATCTAAAATTCCGGGAGAAGCTACCTGGCACGAGGAATTCCTTGCCATGAAAATAGCCCTTGGTGCTGTGGAGGGACTGGATGATACCATTGACAAGATCAATCATTTTTCAGGAGGACATTCCGCAGTTATTATTACCAAAAATAAGGAAGAAGCGATGGAATTCATGCAACAGGTAGATTGCGCAGCTGTATATCACAATGCCTCTACCCGTTTTACCGATGGCGGACAAATGGGCGTAGGAGCAGAACTTGCCATAAGTACAGATAAATTACACCACCGTGGACCCCTGGGTCTAAAACAACTGGTTACCAACAAATATTACGTCCTGGGAGAAGGGCACATAAGGGAGTAATATAATTTCTCTTGAAAATAAATTCTATGGGGTTTATTTTTTGAAAGACCTGTCTGGGTATTAATCCCTGGCAGGTCTTTTTTTAGCACTAGAAAATTAAAGAACAAAGCCCTAAATTGCGGTCGCTAAAAACCCATAATGGAAACTATTTTTCCTGGTAGAAATTGGCACATCAAATAATAAACAAAAACCATAAACAACAAATAATTACGCATGAAAAAATTAATTTATTTCATGGCAGTACTCACTGTCACCTTTAGTTGTAAAACCGCTCAGGATCTTGAAACAATTACACCCGAACCGGTAGTTGTAAATATCGATTTGGTGAACGTTCAAAATGATAAAGTTAAGGTTACGGTAGACCCGGGTAAATTAACAGGTTCTCAAACTACGTTTTATATTCCAAAGACCGTTCCCGGAACTTATTCTGTGGATAATTACGGAAAATTTATTGAAAACTTGAAGGCTTTTGATTACCTGGAAAAAGAGCTTTTGGTTGCCCGAAAAGATGATAATTCCTGGTTGATTGATAATGCTGAAGAGCTGGATAAGATCACCTATTGGGTAAACGATTCTTTTGATGTGGAAGGAGAAGAAGGCGTATTCTCTCCGGCCGGAACAAATATTGAAAAAGATAAAAACTTCATGCTAAACCTTCATGGGTTTGTTGGGTATTTTGAAAATTTAACGGAACAACCCCATAAATTAGTAATCCACAGGCCAACCGGGCTTATTGCAGGAACCAGCTTACAAATATCCAATTCCACTACGCTAAAGGGCTCTCCCGGCACGACGATAGAATCCTATAACATGAAAAGGTATTTTGATGTTGTGGATAATCCAATAATGTATGCAAAACCAGATACAACTTCCATCAATGTGCAGGGAATGAAGGTTTTGTTGAATGTGTATTCTCCTAATGACGTATATACTACCAGGGACATAAAAGCCGGGATTGAGGAAATGATATCGGCTCAAAAAGAATTTTTGGGAGAGATCGATAACACTTCCAACTATGCCATCCTATTATACCTTTCAGACCCGGATGTGATGGATGCCAGAGGCTTTGGAGCTTTAGAACACCATACTTCAACGGTTGTGGTCCTTCCAGAGACGATGCCCTTAGACGCTTTAAAAACAACAATCACAGATGTTGTATCTCATGAATTCTTTCATATCCTTACCCCTTTGAATATTCATTCGAATGAGATTCACTATTTCGATTATAACGAACCAAAAATGTCGAAACATTTATGGATGTATGAAGGAGTTACAGAATATTTCGCAAATCTTTTTCAGGTAAACCAAAATTTGATCAGCAATGATGATTTTTACGATCGTATGTCTGATAAAATTGAAACTTCAAAAAACTTCAACGATAGTATTCCATTTACCAAAATGAGCCAAAACATTCTGGAAGAACCCTATAAAAGCGATTATTACAATGTATACCTTAAAGGAGCTCTTATTGGGATGGCTCTGGACATAAGGTTAAGGGAACTCAGCAATGGAGAAACGGGTATTTTGGATATGATGAAAAAATTATCTGAAAAATATGGAAAAAACAAGCCATTTGAGGACGATGCATTAATTTCCGCAATTGTATCCCTAACCTATCCTGAAATCCAGAATTTTTTTGATACCTACATTAGCGGTACAACTCCAATTCCATATGCTGAATTTTTAGAAAAGGTTGGAATCAATTATGAAAATAATGAAGTTAACACCTCGTATTTTATCAAAGGACAGGTTCCATATATTGATGGAGACCCGGAAACAGGTGCTCTTTTCTTCAGAAAAAACATCACTTTAAACTCGTTCCTTGAGCAATTAGGAATAAAAAATGGAGATGTTATTAAATCTGTAAATAACGCTGAATATACTGTTGAAAATGTGTACGAGTTGGTAATGAAATCTCAATCCTGGACAGAAGGCGAGGATATACAAATGACGGTATTTAGAGGTGATGAACAAGTAGTTCTTACCGGAAAAATCACCCAACCCACAGCTAAACAAATCAAACTTAAAGAAGCAAATCTTCCCGAAAACGATCCAAAAATTAAATTGAGGAAGGCCTGGTTAAAAAATTAAGGATTTCAATTTGTTATTTTGAAATTCGCTCATCTTATTTTATTCTACTAAATAATAGCCGCTTTTGTTCAGCGGCTATTATTTATTTCACTTGATTTCCATCCCATATAAAATTTGAATAAACCGTTATTTTTAGTTTTTAAATAACGATCCTATTCGTACCTTGACAAGCTGCCAATAAAGATCTGCGGTAACAATTCATATATGGAAATACCTATTCTTAAAGACATCGTAATAATTTTAGGACTGTCTATTTTTATTATTTTATTATTTCAAAAAATTAAAGTCCCTTCCCTTCTTGGGTTTTTACTTGCGGGAATTATTGCCGGCCCGTATGCTTTTAATTTAATAAGTTCCCAGCATGAGGTGGAATTGCTTTCTGAAATAGGCATTATATTCTTACTATTTATTATTGGGATAGAACTATCCTTAAAAGGATTGGCGGCAATTAAAAAAACAATCCTTATAGGCGGTGGAATGCAAGTAGGAGGTACCATTTTAGTCACTGCTATAGTATCTTCTCTTCTTGGCATACCCTTAAATTCTGCCATCTTTATAGGCTTCCTGTTCGCCTTGAGCAGCACCGCGATAGTCTTGAAGATCCTTCAGGAAAAAGGAGAAGTAACCTCCCCACATGGACGTGTGGCTGTTGCAATTCTTATTTTCCAGGATATTATAGTGGTTCCAATGATGTTGCTTACGCCCCTACTTGCCGGAAAATCGGATAATATCTGGGAAACTGTTGGAATTCTTCTTGTGAAAATAATAGGAGTTGGAATTGTGATTTTTATACTGGCACTCTATGTAGTTCCCCTAATTTTTAAAATGGTTGTAAAAACCAAGAACCGTGAATTATTTATCCTAACTACCATTGTTTTCTGCTTTGCAATTGCCTGGTTAACCTCTTCTGTTGGACTTTCTCTGGCGTTGGGAGCATTTTTCGCGGGGCTTATTATTTCTGAATCAGATTACAGTCATCAGGCAACGGCAAATGTGTTACCCTTCAGGGAAATATTTATAAGTTTCTTTTTCATTTCTGTAGGTTCCCTGCTTAACCTCAACTTTTTCTTCACCAATATCCTGTATATAATCTTGCTGGTAGTAGGTGTGATTCTTCTCAAGATGATCATAATTGCCATTACAGTACTTAGTTTAAAATACCCGGCAAGAACCGTATTCATGACAGTTTTTGCCCTTTTTCAGGTTGGGGAATTTTCATTGCTTTTATCTACCGTTGGAGTTCAAAATGATTTGCTTCCGGAAAATGTGTATCAGTACTTTTTAGCAATCTCTATCATTACGATGGGTCTTACACCTTTTTTGATGAACCTTGCACCGAAGATGACGTATTTCCTCGTGAAATTGCCAGTTCCGGCCAATGTTAGAAAACGACTAAACAATGTTAAAAGAATTCACCAAAATCAACAAACTCCTGAAGAAGAACTTTCAGATCACCTTGTAATCATTGGATATGGAATCAATGGAAAGAACATTTCCAAAGCCGCCAAAAATGCTAAAATTCCGTATATAATTATAGATCTTGAGCCGGATTCTTTCCATGCTGCCAAAACCGCCGGAGAACCAATAGTATTTGGAGATGCCACAAACCCTGTGATTTTGAAACATTGCCATGTTCAGGAAGCCAGAGTCGTTGTAATAGCAATTTCTGATCCCGATGCTACGAAGAAAATAATCAACGGAATAAGGGAGTTGAGCCAAACCGCCTGTGTTATTGTAAGAACGAGGTATGTAAAAGAAATTGAAGAAAATATTCGTTTGGGAGCAGATGAAGTAATACCGGAGGAATTTGAAACTTCCATAGAGATCTTTAGCCGGGTATTACGAAAATACCTTATTCCCCATAATGAGATCCAGGATTTCATAAACCAGGTCCGCTCATCAGATTATGAAATGCTAACTACCATCAAGGAAGGTCCGCATACACCGGCCTACCAGCATTTAAATATTCCAAATAAAGAAATCGTGACTTTAAAGGTGCAGCAGGGATCCAATTCAATCG
>JAWOHC010000061.1:0-6574 GCA_046496275.1 Gillisia sp. | reverse complement strand
CCCGAGGAAATAATTGTTGAGCGTCCCGATGGTGTTAAGGTGAATGTGTTGATAAACCCGGTTCCTTATAAGGATTCATCCGGTAAGGTAATTGGGGTAGTTAATATGGGGATTGACATTACCGAAAGCAAAAAAGCAAATGAAAACCTCCGTACTTTAAACAAAGAACTTTCGGATTATAAATATGCTTTGGATGAATCATCCATTGTGGCAATTACCAATCAAAAAGGGATTATTACCCATGCAAACGACAACTTTTGTAAAATTTCCAAATTCAGAAGGGAAGAATTAATAGGACAGGATCACCGGATTGTAAGTTCCGGGCATCATTCTGAAAAATTCATAAAAAATTTATGGCAAACCATAGCTCATGGAAAAGTATGGAAAGGGAAACTCAAAAACAAAGCAAAAGATGGGAGCATCTATTGGGTAGATACCATCATTACCCCTTTTCTGGATGAACGCGGAAAACCCTATCAATATGTTGCTACCCGATTTGACATCACTGAAAGCAAAAAAGCAGAAAAAAAACTGATAAAACAAAATCGGGAACTTGACTTTCAAAACGAGGAGAAAAAAATCCGTTCGGCTGAGTTAAACCTTTCAAATAAGGAATTGATTAAAACAAATAAAGAACTGGACCGATTTGTCTATAGCGTTTCGCACGATTTACGATCCCCGCTCACCTCTATTCTAGGCCTTATTTCTTTTATTGAAGAAGACAGCAGGGAACCCGATACCCTTGAACAGGTAAAAATGATCCGAACCAGCATAAACCGCCTGGACGGATTCATTAAAAATATCCTAAGCTACTCACAAAATAACCGCATCGGCCTGGAAACCCAAAAAATACCCATCAAGAAAACCATTCTTGAAGTTGTAGACTCGGTACGCAACATAAAAGAGGCCAGTGGAATTTCGTTTAAGATTGATATTGATGAGCAGCACTCTTTTTATTCAAATTGGCATCGCTTTATCAAAGTTCTTGAAAATCTTGTTTCCAATGCCATTAAATACCATAAAAAAGAAGTTCCCGGAAGGTATCTGAAACTTACCGGCACATCATGCAAGGATGAATTAAACCTGAGGATTTCCGATAATGGAATTGGTATAGATCCAGAATTTCACGATAAAATATTTGAAATGTTTTATCGCTTGCCTGGCAATACCGATGGTAGCGGCTTAGGGCTGTATATTGTAAAGGAAACGCTTGATAAAATGCAGGGAACCATCGAAATAGAGTCGGAAAAAGGAGTAGGAACTACCTTTAATATTAAACTTAAAAATTTAAAAGCATCAATTTAAACCTAAGGTAGCCAACGGGAGACCAATGAAAAACAATAAAAAATTCAAATATGGATAACGAACTTCCCATAAATTTTGAACGTGTCATGATCATTGACGATAACCTTATAGACCTCTATATTGCAACGAGAATGATCACTAAAAACAATTTCGGAAAAAAAGTGTTGCAGTATTCCTCTGCCATGGAGGCATTAAAATATTTGCAGGAAAATCAGGCGAACATTCTCCGGTTGCCCGAAGTGATTTTTGTGGATATCTACATGCCAGGAATGTCCGGATTTGAATTTATGACAGAATATGATAAATTGCCAACCACTCTAAAAAAACATTGCAGAGTATTCATTATTTCCTCGTCGGTTGACGAGCAGGACATGGCTAAAGCAAACACGGATAACAACATACTGGCAATGGAGGAAAAACCAATTACTAAAGAATTCCTTAACGGAATTTTAGATAAGCTAAGGGCATTACCCTATTCTAATTTATTTTTTTATAAGTGAAAATCGGCAAAATCAGCCAGCAACCCAATCTGTTCTTGTCCTCAATATATTTCAAAAAATTGAGGGTTGGGGCCTCGATTAGTTTATGTGAATTTTGAACTATATCGGAAGACATTATTATTTCATATTCTCCAGAACTTCCATAGTTTTGTCCCTGGCGATAAAAAGTATGAAAGTAACCTTTCCTGATGTTTCATCTTTAATAGGAATATTTTCTATCTGCCAGTAAGTTTCTTCAAATTCCTCGGTTTCATAAATTAACAGATCATACCGTAATGCTTCAATGTTATCTGGTTCACCGTTCAGGAAAGCTTTATTAAGGGAATTATGAATGTTTTCCCAGCTGGTTCCAAAGTGTTCTGGATTCTCCGGAAAAACATCAGGAATACTCATTCCAATTAATTTCTCATTCGTTTTGGAGAGCGCCTTAACAGATTCTTTGTTGGCTTCCCGTATCAAGAATTGGCCTCCTATAGGTTCCAACACAAAGAAAGGAGAGGCCAAATCGTTAATCAAATCCTGATATATTTCCATCATTAATAGTCTTATATAATCTGTCTAATTGAATTTAGAAAAACAAATTAACAGATTAAGTCTAAACATGGGAAATTAACATTTTTTTAATAATTATTGCTTAGAAAATCATTTAATTTACCATTGGTCGATTAATGTTGCTCTTTGTCGATTTTTTGATTATAATTTTTTAATTTATAAACCTAATTTTTAATGAATTTATTGCACCATTCTAAGTGTAAAATATAATTTAAGAAGAAACAATTCAAAAACTTCATAACGGCACATTCAGCATTTTCAGGCCAAAAACTCAAATCCATTAACTGCCAATAGGTTAAATGACAAACGAATTAAATACGACACAAATTTCTGATAACCAAAAATTAAATATTGAAAAATATTTTAACACTGAACGTTTCTTTTCATTATCTCACGATTATTTATGTATTGCGGGATATGATGGATACTTTAGAAAAATAAATCCGGCATTTATTAAGTTAATGGGGTATACCCGGGAAGAATTATTTGCCAGGCCCATAAGCCATTTTGTACATCCCCAGCATAAGCGGAATACAGCTGAAACGAGGGCCCTGGTTTTGGAAGGAATTCCATTGTTAAACTTTCAAAACCGTTATATCACGAAAAATGGTGATATTGTGTGGCTCACCTGGACCTCTATTCCCGATCCTTCCCAGAATTTAATTTATGCCATCGCAAAAAATATCACCCATAATAAAAAATTGGAGGAAGAGCGAAATTTACTCCTTGCCAATCTTACCAAAGTGAATGCCGAATTCAAACAATTAACGTATACCACTTCGCATGACCTAAGGTCTCCCGTAAATAATTTAATTTCACTTTTAGGTTTTATTGATACTTCGACAATCGAAAATGAAGAAACCCTACTTTATTTAGAGATGCTGGAAACTTCTGCTTTACAATTGAAAACCACCTTAAATAATCATATTGAAATTTTAAATGAAGAGGATAAATTAAACGTAAAACTTGAAGATGTCAATCTAAAAAACACTTTAGACAATACTCTTGGTCCTTTAAAGGCTTTGATTGAAGATTCAAAAGCTATTTTTAATATCAATTTTTCGGAAGTGCCGAAAATAAAATCCAATTCTTTTTATCTGCACAGCATATTTCTCAATTTAATTTCAAATTCAATAAAATATTCCAGGCCCCGTGTTCCTGCAAAAATTACAATTACATCTAAAAAGGTTGATAATTTTACACGTATTACTTTTTCGGATAACGGACTTGGTTTTGATATGGAAAAGGTTGAAGGTAAAATTTTTGGACTTCACCAGAGTTTTCACGATCACCATGACAGTAAAGGAATAGGCTTGTACCTGGTCAATAATTATATGAATAATTTAGGGGGAAGTATAAGTTTAGAAAGTAAAGTTAATGTTGGAACAACCTTCACTTTAAATTTCAGATCTTAAATCTGAGCTTGGCGGTTAAAATTTAAATAGATTCACCAATTCCATTTATTTGGCTATTTCTAAAACTAAATTTAAAGAGCGAAGTTTACTTTAAATAAGCTTACCTCTACGTTCTGAAAAATGATATTAATAAACTTTAAAAAAACAAGTTTTCTACTTTTCAGACAACCCTTAACCGTGCATTATCTACTTGGCAATTTCTTCCGTGCCTATTGAAGCATCACCAGTTTTACCGCTAAGACAATGTAACATTACTTCCTGCAGCTCAACAGGATTAAATGGTTTGGGAACATAGGCGTTTATACCCGCAAGTTTCATTTTAAGATTCACATCGCCTCTTCCCGAAGCAGAAAGGGCAATGATCAACGGCGGTGGTTTAATGTTCATTTTTCGTATAGCTGCGGAAGCCTGATAGCCGTTCATTTTTGGCATGTGAAGATCCATCAACACTATGTCATAATCAAACTCTTTAACAGCTTTTAATGCCGCCTCTCCTGAATTTGCTGTATCATGGGCAAGTCCCCAATTTTTCAGGTATTGCGAGGCTATAAACAGGTTAACGGAACTGTCGTCTACCACAAGAACCCTCGCGCCAGTTGCTGCCAGTAATTCTGTTAGTTGGGATCTTTTCTTTTTCGCTTGAGGAACTTCCGCCGATAATTTAAATTTTAAGGCAAAGCTGAATTCAGATCCTTTTCCTTCTTCGCTGGTCACGTTCAACGCGCTTCCATGCATTTGTAGCAGTTTCTGGCTAATAGTAAGGCCCAATCCGGTACCACCAAATTCCAGGTTAATATCATAACTGACCTGGGAAAACTCCTGAAAAATTATTTCTAATTTATCTTTGGGGATTCCAATACCGGTATCGCAAACGGTAAATTGTAATACTATGGCTTTATCGCTTCTTTCTATCTCCCCGATTTTTAATTTAACAAAACCCTCTTTTGTAAATTTAATTGCATTACCCAGCAGGTTAGTAAGGATCTGATTTAGTTTTACAGGATCCCCCAACAGGTTGTCCGGCAAATTTTTTGGGTAGTCCAGTTTCAGCTCAATTTTCTTTTCCTTAGCACGAATTTTAAAGGAATGAATAAGCACTTCCTGAAGTTGATTTAGACTGAAACTTCTTTCTTCCAGTTTCACCTTATCTGCTTCCAGCTTACTTAGGTCCAGAAGGTTGTTCACCAGCTCCAGCAGGTTTGAAGATGAAAGTTGTAATATCCGGGCATACTCCTTTTGCAGGTCGTCCAGGGAAGTTTTTTGAATAAGATTTCCTATGCCTACAATAGCGTTTAGCGGGGTCCGAATTTCGTGGCTAATCGTAGACAAAAACTCTGCTTTTACCCGGGTGGCCTCTTCGGCTTTTTCCTTGCCTTCCAACAGGGCCTTTTCATATTTTTTCCTGTCGGTAATATCCAGCACAGATGCCCGGTAGATCGTAGAACTTTCTTCGGCAAAAGATATCTGATTAACATTAAGGAGCGCAGGAAAAAAACTGCCATCCTTTCTCAGCAGGTCAAAATTAATTTCCTTTATAAAACCCTGCATTTTCACAAGCGGGAAGAAATGGGTTTCAAAATAGATTTTCCCTCCAATCTTAAACAGGTCCTGGATCTTTTTTACCTGTAAAACTTCCTTTTTTTCTTTATAATCGAGCAGGTGTAGCAGGGTATTGTTTATTCTGAAAATGGTGCCATCTGCCAAAAAAGAGATATAGCCACAAGGAGCATTCTCATACAATTCTTCAGCAGACTCTTGCGGAAGGTTTTTAAGAAAATCATTACCCATAATTATAGAGTGGAAGATTGAGCCAGGAATTCCCGCATCACCGCAATGGTTTCTTCCGGAGCACTTAAATTAGGGCAATGCCCGGTTGCATTTAATAAACGAAAGTTGCTATTGGGTATATTTTTATGTACGTACTCCCCCACTTCTTTGGGGGCAATTATATCTTCAGAACATTGCACAACAAGAACAGGCACTTTCACAGAATTCAGGTCATTGCGGTTGTCAGACAAAAAAGTGACCCGGGCAAAATGCTTTGCAATTGCAGGATTTGTACGGCAAAAGCTATTGCTAAGTTCTTCCCCAAGTTCCGGGCGTTCACCATTTCCCATAATAACGGGAGCCATTTGAGCAGCCCAGCCAAGATAATTGCTGTCCAACGCCTCCATAAGCTCTTCAATATCCCCACGGTTAAAACCACCAAAATAGCCTTCATCATTAATATAGCGGGGAGAAGGGCCTATCAGGATAAGCTTTGAAAATCTATTCGGTTCCTTGGCGGCTGCAAGAACGGCAATCATAGAACTCACCGAATGGGCTATAAGAAAAACATCCTGCAGATCTAGTTCTTCACATATTTCAAGAAGGTCATCCGAATATCCTTGCAGAGTGTTATATTTCTCAAAAGAGTATTGGCTTTCATCGGAATTTCCTGCACCGGTATGGTCAAATAAAACAACTTTGTAATCTTCTTCAAAAGCGGGATAAACATACCTCCACATATTCTGGTCGCAGCCATAGCCGTGGGCAAAAAGCATTGACTGAGTGCCTTTACCAACTACTTTTACATTATTCCTTTTTACTGCTGAAGTCTCGGTGATTCCCATAGGTTTAGGGTGCTGTGAGGGCAAATTTAATTAATCGCGAATGTAGCTTATTTTAATCCGTTGCGGGTTTTAGAACTATGAGATTAAGTTATAATTATAATTTTAACGCTTGAATAAGGAATTTTTAGATGTAACGCCTGACTTATTAGACGCGCAGGAACCGCAGAATAGGGAGAACAAAAACTTTTGG
>JAWOHC010000007.1:0-9074 GCA_046496275.1 Gillisia sp. | reverse complement strand
GGTAAAATACCTGAAAGAAGGCGCTTTTGATACAGATGGTTTATATGCTACCACTACAGTTGGAACATATCCTACAGGTTCCCGAACTTTTTCAGATATAGGAAGAGATGGTAATGCTGCTGCTGGGGATGCTTTTTATGCCGTTAACTGCGCCAGTTGTCACGGTGCAGATGGACAGGCAATTGATATGGAAGGGCGTAAAATGGGAAGATTTGCAAAGGAAAAACCTTACGAACTTCAAATTAAAGTGGTTTCCGGTCAGTTAGGAACTATTATGGGATCAACACCAGCTACGTTTGAGGAAATGAGAGACTTGCTTAAAGCTCTGTCTGACGAAACAAAATATCCAAACTAAAAAGTTGTTTTTTTCAAATCTAATTTTGACAATCTTTTTAAAACTTGTCAGAATTAGATTTGTAATAATCGAAATTATCTAATCAAAAAATATAGACCAATGAAAAAACTATTTCGAATAGTTCTGGTGAGCACCGTAAGCTTATTGTCTTTTTCGTGTTACTATGATGAACTTCAGGAAGAGACAATACCTATAATAGCTGAGGATGTTCTTTTTGCAACAGACATACAGCCCATTTTTAACATGAACAATTGCATGCAATGTCATAATGCCGACAGAGCTCCAGATTTAAGAGAAGGTCGCGCTTACAGTTCGCTTGTTCCTACTTATGTCATTCCTAACAATGCAGATGGAAGCAGACTGTATATTCAATTGGATGAAGGTCACAGGGGCTTAAGGACCAGTCAATTGGCTTTGATAAGAGCATGGATCAACCAAGGTGCTTTAAATAATTAAATTCTAATACAAAACACATGAAAAACTATATAAAAATTCTTTTAGTACTCTTGATGTTTCCGCTAATTGCAAATGCCCAGGAAGAAGAAGAAAATGATACAGCCGCAAAAAGCGAGGTAAAACTTGAGCGGGCTGCATTTGAAAGCACTGCACTTATAGATAATCAAACCAATGTTCTAAATAACAAAGGGACTTTAGAGATGGTGATGAATCACCGTTTTGACCTGGTAAATACCCCAAATTCTCTTATTGGAATTTATGGAGCTGCCAATATCCGTATCGCTTTTTCTTATGCCATTCATGACAGAGTAACCGTTGGTTTTGGAACCACCAAAGACAACGTTATGCAGGATTTCAATCTTAAAGGTGCTATTTTGAGACAAACCCGGGAAAATGAAATGCCGGTAAGTGTTTCTTATTACGGAAACTTCACCATTGATGCAAGAAAGAAAGAAAATTTTCAATATACAGAAGACAGGTATTCCTTTTTTAATCAGTTGATCATTACCAGACGTTTTTCACCAAATGTATCTTTTATGGTGGCACCAAGTATATCTCACTACAATGTTGTTCCCAGTACTATGAAGAACGATATGATAGCGGTGACCGTTGGGGGACGAGCAAAAATAAGCCCTCAAACCTCAATTATAGCAGAGTATAGTCAGCCTATAACCTCTTTTGAGAATACTCCGGAACCTGGAGTGAGTTTAGGCGTGGAATTTTCAACAGGATCACATGCCTTCCAGATATTTGTTACCAATTACAAAGGGATCGTTCAACAAAAGAATTTCATGTATAATCAAAACAATTTCTTTGATGGGGATTTCATGATTGGATTTAACATTACCAGGTTGTGGCATTTATAAAATAAACTGAATACGAAATGAGCATATTGGAAATTCGATGCAAACATCAATTGAGCTATGCAGATTACTCCCGATAGTTATTGGGAAACCATTTCATAAAATAAAGAGCAACCTATGAAAAAACCAACTCAAAAAACCAAGTTCCAAATCAGTAGAAGAGGATTTTTACCGCTGTTGGGCGGAGGTTTAATACTTCCTCTTTTCGGTTTTGGTAAACCCACCCCTGAAGTTCTTGATGAAGCCGAAGAATATCAAACCTTGTTAAAGGCCGATGGAACAACCGTAAGGGTTAAAAAAAGTGTTTTGGATAAGGCGAAAATTATCGAAAAGGGTATTTCCAATAAATCATTCTTAGGATGGTTGAACAAGGATAAATAAGACATCATGGAAGAAGACAAAAAGAAATCCCGGCGGAAGTTTTTTGAGCTAGGAATAAAATTCGGATTGCTAGCTACTGTAGGAACCGTTGCAGCTGCAAAGGCTTTTGAAGATGAAGATTCATCAGGAATGGTGGAACTTATGTCAACCGACGGAAACATCATTCAGGTGCCCGCTTCAGAAGTTCACGATGTTGCACATAAGCATCAAGATGATTATGATCCTAGAGTAGGTATTCCAGACAAAAAATTTGTCATGGTTGTGGATTTGGCTAAATGTAAAAATGCACTGAAATGCCAGGAGTCCTGCAATAAGAACCATTATATCACCGGTGATAATGCCTGGTTAAAAGTTTATAAAATGCAGGAGTCTGAAAATACAGCTCCTTATTTTATGCCAACATTATGTCAACACTGTGATAAGCCACCTTGTGTTAAAGTATGTCCTGTGGATGCGACTTTTAAACGTCAGGATGGGATTGTGTTAATTGACAATGAGCGTTGTATTGGTTGCCGATTCTGTATGGCTGCCTGTCCATATTCTACAAGGGTTTTTAACTGGAACGAACCAGATCAGCCGGAAGAAGCTCATGCAGGAGAATACACTCCAGATCATACCGGTAAACCAAGTGTAAAAGGTACGGTTGATAAATGCGATTTTTGCCCTCACATGATTCAAATGGGAGAACTTCCTCATTGCGTTACATCGTGCCCTAATGATGTTTACTCCTTTGGTGACCTTTATGAAGATGCCGTAACCAATGGTAGCGGACAAACATTCAAATTGAGCAAACTTTTGGAAGAAAGGGCCGGACATAGATTACTGGAAGGACTTGGAACCGAACCAAGCGTTTTTTATCTGCCACCAGTAGATAGGTTGGTTAGTTTTGAAGAAGGTATGGAGAGCTACACAGAATTTCAATCTGTCACAAAACCTGAAGAATAATGAAACAATATGATAAATTGATAAAAGACCTTGCACCCCAAAAATTTGGGTTGAAAGGTACACTCTGGGTTATTTTCTTAGTTGTGGTTATTCTAATTGCACTATATGCGTATTATCGACAGTTAACTGATGGCTTGATAATCACCGGAATGCGGGATTATGCGTTGTGGGGAGTTTATATTTCAAACTTTGTGTTTTTTGTTGCGGTTAGTTTGGTAGGATCCCTGGTAACGGCCGTCTTGAGGTTGTCCGGTGCTTCCTGGAGCACACCGCTAACAAGAATCTCTGAAGTTATTGCTGTAGCGGCTATTATGATGGCAGGCCTTACTATCATTATTGATATGGGGCGTCCTGACAGGATTATGAATATCTTTTTACACGGCAGATTACAATCCCCTATTATTTGGGATGTACTGGTTATAACTACTTATTTGTTTATTAGTGTGTTGTTGTTGTATTATCCGCTATTGCCTGATTTTGCAATTCTTAAAAAACACTTTAAGGGGACCCAACCAAAATTAAGTAAGTATTACAGCAAAATGTCGTTGAACTGGACTGGGAATGCGAAGCAGGAAAAACTTTACTCCAAATCCATTCATACCCTGTCTGTTATGATTATTCCTATTGCTTTTGCAATACATACAGTAACTGCATGGCTTTTTGCAACCACGTACAGAGCAGGTTGGGACAGCACAAATTTTGGCCCTTATTTTATCGCCGGTGCCTTTGTAGCTGGATCAGGAGCAGTTGTAATGTTGATGTTTATATTGAGAAAAGCTTATCATTTAGAAGATTATATAACCGATATGCACTTTGATAAAATGGGTAAATTGCTGGTATTGCTTTGCCTGGTTTACTTATATTTTAATATTAATGAATTTTTGATACCAGCCTATAAAAGCACTAACGAAGAAGCCGCTCATTTACAAGGGCTGTTTTTTGGAGATTTCTCGCTTATGTTCTGGTTAGCAATTATTGGAGGCTTGGTTGTACCAGTTTTAGTACTTATTTTTCGAAAAGGAAGAAAACCACTGCCGCTTTTTATCATAGCTATTATGGTTGTTCTTGGAGCCTGGTGGAAACGTTACATCATTGTAACCCCTACCCTATTGCATCCTTTACTTCCAATTCAAGGAGTCCCGGAGAGCTGGCATAGTTACTTTCCTACTGCGCTCGAGTGGGCAATTACAGCAGGAACCTTAGCTTCGGCATTGCTTATTATGACTATTCTGTTTCGATATTTACCTATAGTTCCCATTCATGAAACTGCAGAAGAACAAGGATTATTAGAAACCAAGAAAACAGAAACATTATGAAAAAGTCAATGATATTTCGTAGCAAGTCTGTTCTTTTTATTTTGATTGGTGCCCTTGCCTTTTTGGCGAATGATGCTTATAGCCAGGAGGAAAAAATAGGTGCACGGCTAACAGTAGAACACGTAAAGGTGATGAATGAAAATTCATCCCTGAAAATTACTGCTATTTATAGGGGGGAAGAAGGCTATGAGCCTGCTAAAAACTTGAATTTCGCCATCTATAAAATAAATGAAAGTGAGGTTGATTCTGAAGAAATCTCAGAAGAAGATAGAGATGCAGTTTCAGAAGAAAAAATAGGTGATGTTACCACAAATAATGAGGGGAAGGCAACATTTTTAATTCCAAATCAATTTGTAACCCAGGCTTCTACATATTCCATAAGAATAGAAAACAGTGATACTTATGAAGATGATGAGGAAGAAGTTACGGTAATGGATGCCATTTTGGAAGCATCAGTAGAAGAGATCGATAGTGTTTACCATATGAAAGCACGGTTTGTTTCAATAGAAAATGAACCCCTTGCAGATCAAACCCTAAAGGTTGGATTAAAACGATTATTTGGAAGTTTATCCATAGGGGAAGACGATAGTTATGAAACTGATGAAGATGGCGTTATTTTAGTTCCAATTCAGGATGGATTAACAGGAGTAGACGGGAACCTTACTTTTCAGGTAACCCTTAAAGAAAATGATGACTATGGTACAATTATAGCTAATATAGAATCAGGTATTGGTATTCCAATTAAGGATGAATCCACATTCCATCAAAGAACTTTATGGTCTCCTCCTTCAAAAACACCTATGTTCCTATTAATCGTACCAAACCTAATTTTAATTGGAATATGGGGAATTTTAGTGCTTTTAGTAATTAACTTGTTTAAAATTTATAAATCTAAAAATTAATTGATTATGAGAAATTTAATGAATATTACGATTGTCGCATTTATTGCACTTGCTGCATTGTCTTTTACCAACCCACTTCAGGATAAATGGGAAGTGCCGGCAAAATACAAAACCATGGAAAACCCTACGGATGCTAAAGACAAAGAAAATTTAACAATTGGAAAGTCTTTATATGCAAAACAATGTAGCTCTTGTCACGGTAAGAAGGGTTGGGGAGATGGATCTAAAGCCAATGAAATGAAAGGCGATTTAGGGGATTTCTCTTCTGCAGAGACTCAAAATCAAACCGACGGGGAATTGTATTACAAAATCACCGAAGGACGTAATGATATGCCTGGTTTCGACAAAAAGATAGCCAGTGAAGAAGACCGATGGTTGGTTGTGAACTATATGAGAACATTAGCTGAATAATTTTAATGATTACAAATTTAATAAAGCCGGACTACAGTTCGGCTTTATTTATTCCCGATCAGGGTTATTTTAATTTTTTACGCTGGAATACCGAGCTAATTGCCCTTTAATCACGCCCGCGATTAGAGGGTTTATTTTTTCCTTTAGAGTTTGGAATTCTACTCTTCTGATCCCAATGGGTAGGTGGAATTGTTTCTCCGGTTGCATAGACAAACGTTCCCCTGCTCCTTAAAAGATCAGGAAAGGTATATTAAAGATTCCTTTTTGATTTGGGTTCTTTGAGATAAAATGGACTGCTCATTTAATTAACGATCAGGTGACAATTAAAGGTGACAGGATGACCTAATCTTACTATAAAAACCAATGATAGTCAGGTAAACTTTATCAGTGAAATTAGGGCTTATCCGAGAAATCATTAAAGTTTATGAAATTAAACTCAAAGATTGGTTGGAAACCCTTTAGAAATAGATCACGAAATAAGTTTCACCGCATCCTTAGCAAAATAGCTGGCGATCATACTGGCTCCGGCGCGTTTTATGGCTGTTAATTGTTCCATCATTACGGCATCGTGATCCAGCCAGCCTTTTTCTGAAGCAGCTTTTATCATTGCATATTCCCCGCTTACCTGATACACCGCTACAGGAACATTTACCGCATTTTTAATATCACGAACAATATCGAGGTAACAAAGTCCCGGTTTAACCATAACAATATCGGCTCCTTCCTCAACATCCATGAGTGTTTCCTTAACGGCTTCCCCACGGTTGGCAGGATCCATCTGGTAGGTTTTTTTATCTCCAAATCCCGGTGCAGAATCCAGCGCATCCCTAAACGGACCGTAAAGGGCAGAAGCGTATTTAGCGCTGTAACTCATAATCCCGGTATCATGGAAACCTTCATCTTCCAGGAGGCTTCTTATCTCGAAAATACGGCCATCCATCATATCGCTAGGAGCAACAAAATTGGCTCCGGCTATAGCGTGTGAAAGGGACATTTCAGCTAAAATTGCGGTGGTATCATCGTTTAGGATTTTTCCATCGGCAACCACCCCGTCATGTCCAAAAGAGGAATAGGGATCTAAAGCAACATCTGTCATCACAAGCATTTCCGGAACTGCATTTTTCACCGTTTTTATTGCCCGTTGCATCAATCCGTCCGGATTTAAAGCTTCAGTTCCTGCATTGTCTTTTAAAGTATCGGGAACCTTCACAAACAACAAAACCGATCTCAATCCAAGATTCCACAAATCTTTCACTTCTTTTTCCAAAAGATCCAGACTAAATCTGAAATAATTTGGCATCGAGGCGATCTCTTCCTTTACATTTTTTCCTTCAACGATAAATAAAGGCACCAGAAAGTCATTTGGGCTAATAATAGTTTCCCTAATCATGGAACGTATTACTTCATCTGTTCGCAATCTTCTGTTTCTTCTTAACATCTCTTAATAGTTTAAAATTCAGATTTTAGGATTTGAGTCCTAAACCTATACTCATGTTTTTATTTTCCAGACAGTGGAAACTACTTTTTAGCTGCATTTAGATCCAGTCTTTAGGCTGCATCAATACATCCAGTAATTTCTCCTCTTCACTGCCTTTTTCAGGATGATGATCGTAAACCCATTGCACGTGTGGAGGAAGGCTCATTAAAATACTCTCAATTCTGCCATTGGTTTTTAATCCAAAAAGGGTGCCTTTGTCGTGAACCAGGTTGAATTCTACATAGCGTCCCCGCCTTATTTCCTGCCAGGTTCTTTGCTCTTCTGAATGCGGCAAATTTTTGCGTTTTTCAACAATGGGAACATAGGCCTCCAGGAAGCTGTCCCCAACTTCGGTTACAAAATTAAACCAGTCATCAATGCTTATTTCTTCCGTGGCCTTGCAATAATCGAAAAACAAACCGCCTATTCCCCGTGCTTCTTCCCTATGGGAATTCCAGAAATATTCATCACACTGCTTTTTATATCTGGAGTAAAATTCAGGGTGATGCCTGTCACAGGCATTTTTGGAAATTTGATGAAAATGAACAGCATCTTCTTCAAATAAATAATAAGGAGTGAGATCCTGTCCACCTCCAAACCACTGATCTTTTAATAGATTTCCCTGTTTATCATACATCTCAAAATAACGCCAGTTTGCGTGCACGGTGGGCACCATTGGGTTTTTTGGGTGCAGTACAAGGCTTAGGCCGCAGGCATAAAAATCGACTTCCCCAACATTGAAATAATTTTGCATCGCTGCAGGAAGCGGCCCATGCACCGCCGAAATATTGACGCCGCCTTTTTCAAAAACTGCCCCGTTTTCAATAACGCGGGTTCTTCCTCCACCACCTTCTTTACGCTCCCATAGATCTTCGCGGAATTTTGCCAATCCATCTACTTCTTCAAGTTTGGCCGTGATGGTATCCTGTAATTCCTCTATATAGTTATAGAACTTTTTCTTCATAATTAAGTTTCTAATTTTTCAATAAAAACCAACCTGTATTGCACGGTTTCAATTTCTTCAACACTGCATACCTGCGCCGCGTTCTCCATCATTTCCTTCAAAACTGTTATAATATCTAACCTATTTGAAGCATTTTTTTCAAACAACTCCCTTCCTATTCTGTTGTTATGCAAATCCATGATTTTTGCCAGTTCCCTGTTTGGGGAAAGCAGCTCGTGAAGACTTGTTATTTTTTCAGCCCATCTAGAGGACTTTTCAATGGATTTTGAAAGTTTATAACATTTTTCGCAAATCAGGAAATTCCATAATGCATGCCTAAATGCATTCGTACTATTGTTTTTATGGTGCTTGTTCCCAAAGTGGGTATTACAAATCCTGATAGTTTCTCTGGTGGCCTTAAAAGTTGGAACAATAAAGAAAGGGTTTAAAATTAAGATTTTCGCCAATTTAAAAAATTGCCAAAAATCTAAACTTTTAATCCCTGCCACTATTGCCATTTTTACCTTGGCTTATATTCTTTCACTGCATCTACAAAAGCCTGGGCATTTTCTACCGGAATATCGGGTAGGATCCCGTGGCCTAAATTAACGATGTAGCGGTCTTTTCCAAATTCATCGATCATTTGATGCACCATTTTTTTAATCTCTGCCGGAGGGGAATATAATCTGGAAGGGTCAAAATTCCCCTGAAGCGTGATCTTTCCGCCGCTTAAATAACGTGCATGAAGCGGAGAACAGGTCCAGTCTACACCTAAAGCCGAAGCTCCGGATTTTGCCATGGTATCCAATGCAAACCAACAGCCTTTTCCAAAAGCGATTACAGGGGTTTCGTCTTTTAATGGATCGATAATTTGCTGCATATATTGCCAGGAAAATATTTGGGCCAAGCCGCGGCAATGTCGATGCCTACAACCGGGCGGCCTACGCCTCCCGCGGTGATATCCTGGTCCAGGTCCACGACGACCTAGAGCCCCCGCTGAACTGGGACTTGGAGATCGTGCAGCG
>JAWOHC010000090.1:0-31396 GCA_046496275.1 Gillisia sp. | reverse complement strand
TACAAATAACTACTACTCTGGACAGGCGGTTTATGGCTGGGATGGCTTATTTTTTAGGACTGAGGAAACTCGGTGCAGGAATTGTACGAACCGGCAGCGGATTGCCCCAATTGCAATGGGACTCCGTAGAACGTTTTCAACCAAAATACCTGGTGGCAGTTCCTTCCTTTCTGCTTAAAATGATTGAGTATGCTATAGAGCACGAGATCGATTATAAAAACTCAAAGCTAAAGGCTGCAGTTTGCATTGGAGAACCCATCCGGAACCTGGATAATACCCTAAATGCATTAGGAAGTAAAATCGCTGAGCTATGGGATATAGAATTGTTTTCCACCTATGCCTCAACTGAAATGGCCACGGCTTTCACTGAATGTGAATTTCACAATGGAAATCACATCCAGCCGGATCTTATTTTTGCCGATATCCTTAATGAAGCAGGAAATCCGGTAAAAGAGGGGGAACCCGGGGAATTGGTAATTACAACTTTGCAAAATCAAACAATGCCCTTGCTGCGTTTTGCAACCGGCGATATACTTACTTTTTCTGAAAAACCTTGTGGCTGCGGAAGGAATACACTTAGGCTAAGTGCCTTAATTGGCCGCAAAAGTCAGATGATAAAATTGAAAGGGACAAGTATTTATCCTCAAAACATCATTGAAGTATTGAACGGATTGGAGGTAATAAAGAATTTTGTGATTGAAGCCAAAAGAGGAAGTGACGGCCTTGATGAAATCATTGTCAAAATTCCCGATACGTTAACTGCAGATCAATTGCTCCTTCTGAAAGATGCTTTTAAAGCCAAAATCCTTGTCACACCAAAAATCGAACAAGTTCCTGAAGCAGTGATCAACGAATTGAAATTTCAGAAAGATGCTGTTAAAGCGAAGGTCTTTCTTGATTACAGGTATTAAACAGACGAGAGAAATAGAGAATAGGCTAAAGAGAATATAGAGAAGAGAGAAAAGACTAAAGAGAAAAGAATCAAGAATCAGGAGACAAGAGCCAAGACAAAAATATTCGTGCATTTGTGTCTAAAAAACAAAGATTTATTTCTGCGAAAATCTGCGAGATCTGCGGGAGATAAAATATAAGTAAATAGTGAAAATTAATCTTTAAAACCGGTCAACACTAATCAGGGAAGTTCAAGCCTTCAAAATTCATGTATTCGTAGCTAAAATATAAACAGGAATTCAATCAAAAACCTAAGGATACTCTGGGAACCTGCTCCCATTTATCAAGTGGGGCTACCCAAATCCTTCAGGCGGGTTAAACCCTTAATGAGGGAATAAGTGTAACAATTGTTACCGGGTAAGAATGCCCTGTTATGTATTTTTGCTTTGTACGTCTAAGAACGTATTTAATATTTTTTAAAATTTGAAAATCGTTGGAGAAGTATCTAAAAATAATACTGGAATCTTTTACAGGCTATTTTAATTACCTGGTACAGGAGATTTCAAATCCTTCCTGGAATAATTACTTCTATTGGCTTATAGGTCTTTCTCTTTTGGTTTGGCTTATAGAAATTGTGATCCCCTGGAGAACAAACCAAAAGATTTTCCGAAAGGATTTCTGGTTGGATTCTTTTTATATCCTTTTCAACTTTTTTATTTTCTCATTAATAGGTTTTAATGCGATTTCCAATGTTGGTGTGGAACTGTTCAATGATTTCCTTGGATTATTCGGTATCACAAATATTGTGGCTTTGGAGGTGCAAACATTTCCAGTTTGGGCACAACTCTTAATAATGCTTGTAATTGCCGATTTTATCCAGTGGAATATTCATAGGCAACTCCATAGTCGTCCCTGGCTGTGGGAATTTCATAAAGTACATCACAGCGTTAAGGAAATGGCTTTTGCTGCCCAGTTTAGATTCCATTTCATGGAAACCATTATATATAAAACCGTACAGTACATTCCGCTGGCAATGATAGGATTTGGGATCCAGGAATTCATTTTGATACATATGTTCGCGGTATTTGTAGGTCACCTGAACCATGCCAATGTAGGTTGGAGTTACGGGTTCCTCGGTTATATTTTTAACAACCCTAAAATGCATATCTGGCATCATTCCAAAGCCTTACCGCCGGAGCATCCAAATGGGATGAACTATGGATTAACCCTTAGCATTTGGGATTATTTGTTTGGAACTGCCTACGTACCAAATAATGGAAAAGACATCGAATTGGGGTTTGCAGGCGATGAAGATTTTCCAACAGATTTTAAGAATCAGATGTTAATTCCTTTTAAAAAAGGTAAAAAGAAATCCGGATAAAATTATTTTTAGGGAAATTAAACATTATGACCCTAAAACAATTCAAGGATGAACCCTTATCGCATTATTCTTATGCTATTATAAGTGATGGGAAAATGGCATTAATAGATCCTTCCAGAAATCCACTTCCGTATTACAAATATGCTGAAGAGCAAAACGCGACTATTGTTGCGGTTTTTGAAACCCATCCCCATGCCGATTTTGTGAGCGGGCATCTTCAAATTCATGAACAAACAGGGGCTGACATTTATGTGAGTAAATTGGTAGGAGCAGACTATCCTCATAAAGCTTTTGATGAAGGGAAATCTGTAAAAATCGGAAAAATCATCATCAAGGCGTTACACACTCCCGGCCATTCGCCAGACAGCCTCACCTTTGTGGCTTCAGAAAATTCAAAAACAGTCTTATTTACTGGTGACACCTTGTTTATTGGAGATGTAGGCCGCCCCGATCTGCGGGAAAAAGGGGGCAACAAAAAATCCAAAAGAATAGAACTGGCCAAGGCAATGTACAACACTATGCAAACCAAATTCAATGATCTCCCGGATCATGCATTTGTGTATCCTACCCACGGGGCGGGATCCTTATGTGGAAAAAATATGAGCGATGCGGCTTCGAGTACATTGGGAGAAGAACGTCGTGATAACTGGGCATTTAAAAAGCAAACTGAAGAGGAATTTGTAGCGGAAATTCTGAAAGATCAACCAATGATCCCTGCATATTTTGACTTTAATGTAGATCTTAATAAGCAAGGGGCAGGCAATGTTCAAAAAATGAAATTTTCGGTTGGTTTACAGTTGAATGTTTCTAAAGTTGAAAAGGATGTGACGGTGGTAGATGTCCGGGATGAAGAGGAATATAAAGAAGCGCATTTGCCCGGAAGCATAAATATCATGGCCCGCGGAGAATCCGATAAATTTGAAACCTGGCTGGGAGCTATTGTGAAACCCAAAGAATCTTTCTATCTGGTAGTAAAGAGTGTAGGTGACCTGGATACTATTCTGGAACGCACCGCAAAAATTGGCTATGAAAAACAGTTAAAGGGAATACTCACCCTGGCCGGTGATTTAAAAACTGGATCGGATGATCTTGAAATTAGCGACTTTAAAAAAAATAAAGAAGAATACACGATTGTTGATATTCGCAATAAGAGCGAGGTAGAGGAAGAAGGGAAGGTCTTTGAGAGCGCAATTGTAATTCCGCTCAACGAGTTAAGAGACCGCGCTGGCGAGGTTCCAAAAGGTAAACCGGTAGTGGTTCATTGTGCAGGAGGCTACAGGTCGGCAGCCGGAAGCAGTATTCTGGAAAACCATATTAAAAAAGTGAAGGTCTTTGACCTTGGAGAAGCGATCAAAAAATTCAGTTAAATTTTTAGAATTATACATTTTAAGCCTCAAGGGAGTATATCCTATGAGGCTTTTTTTATTTTAATTGTTTGCTGAAACTTAAGTTTAAGCCCCGGGCTTTTTCTATATTTACAACATAACAACTCGAATAACCTTTCAAAGCAATATGATAAAAATGGAAAAAAGATACAAAGTAAAGGTGAATGAAACCATGGAATTTGAATTCACCCAAAAGCAAATTGACGCTTTGGACTCTAATGAAATTTCACCTCTTAAATATCATATTTTAAACGGCCCCCGCTCTTTTAAAGGGGAAATTGTACAATCAGATTTTTTTAAAAAGGAGTATGAGATAAAGATCAGCGGCAATTTATACCAGGTTAATATTTCCAATGAGCTCGATCTTCTTATTGAAGAAATGGGCTTGTCTTTAGGGCAGGCGGTAGTTGTTAACGATATTAAGGCACCTATGCCTGGATTGATCCTGGAGGTACTTATAAAAGAAGGGGAAGCTGTAAAAGAGGGGGATTACTTGCTTGTGCTGGAAGCGATGAAAATGGAAAACACCTTAACCGCACCAAGAGATGGGGTTGTGAAATCGATTTCTGTTAATAAAGGAGAAACGGTAGAAAAAAATCAGTTGTTAATAGAGATGGAATAAGGTCCGTTTTTCGCTAAAACAATACTATAATTATATGAAAAAAATATTAATAGCCAATCGCGGGGAGATTGCGTTAAGAGTTATGAAAACGGCTCAAAAGATGGGCATCAAGACAGTTGCTGTTTTTTCTTCTGCCGACAGGAATGCACCTCACGTTAAATTTGCGGATGAAGCTGTTTGCATTGGCGAAGCTCCTTCAAATGAATCGTATTTATTGGGCGATAAAATAATAAAAGTTGCAAAGGAACTAGCGGTGGATGGAATACATCCCGGATATGGTTTTCTCTCTGAAAACGCCGATTTTGCTGAAAAAGTGGAAAAAAATGGCATCACCTGGATTGGCCCGGGCTCCAAAGCCATTCGGATCATGGGAAGTAAACTGGCAGCAAAAGATGCGGTAAAAAACTTTGGAATACCTATGGTTCCCGGAATTGATGAGGCGATTACGGATGTTGTGAAAGCCAAGAAAATAGCCAACGAGATCGGTTTTCCAATATTGATAAAAGCCTCTGCAGGAGGTGGTGGAAAAGGAATGCGTGTAGTGGAACAGGAGAAAGACCTGGAAGACCAGATGAAACGTGCTATTAGCGAGGCGGTATCTGCTTTTGGGGATGGAGCTGTTTTTATCGAAAAATATATAAGCTCTCCGCGGCATATCGAAATCCAGATCCTGGCCGATACTCAAGGAAATACACTTCACCTTTTTGAACGGGAATGCAGTATTCAACGGCGACATCAAAAAGTGGTGGAAGAAGCGCCTTCGGTGGCTTTAACGGAAGAAATACGTCAAAAAATGGGGGATGCTGCCATTAAAGTAGCGCAGGCCTGTGATTATGTAGGAGCAGGAACTGTGGAGTTTTTGCTGGATGAAAACAAGAATTTCTATTTTCTGGAAATGAATACAAGGTTACAGGTGGAACATCCGGTGACCGAATTTATCACCGGAATAGACCTGGTAGAACAACAAATAAAAGTGGCGCGGGGAGAACCCCTCGCTTTTTCACAAGAGGACTTGAAGATTTCCGGACACGCGGTTGAATTGCGAATCTATGCCGAAGACCCCTTGGATAATTTTATGCCCAGTGTGGGAACCCTGGAGCGTTACAGAACCCCAAGTGGGGAAGGAATTCGCCTTGATGATGGATTTGAGGAAGGAATGGAAGTGCCTATATACTACGACCCGATGCTTGCTAAACTCATCACTTACGGAAAGAGTAGGGAAGAGGCTATACAGTTAATGCTTAAGGCAATCAGTGCTTATGAGATAAAAGGAGTGATGACCACCCTTCCCTTTGGGAAATTTGTCTTTGAGCATGAAGCTTTCCGAAGCGGAAATTTTGACACTCACTTTGTAAAGAATTATTATTCTGCAGATAAACTGCATTCTGAAATTGAAGAGGAAGCGAAAATAGCTTCTCTTATTGCATTAAAGCAGTATTTGAAGGATCAGGAATTGTTGCGTTTACCGAATTAAAAAGATACTATGAGCCAAAATAAAGAGGAATTAAAGAATAAAATTGCAGAGGCACATTTAGGCGGTGGTGAAAAACGCATCGCCAAACAACACGATCAAAAAAAATTAACAGCCAGGGAACGGGTGGATTATTTGCTGGATGAAGGATCTTTTGAAGAGATTGGAATTCTGGTAACGCACCGTACAACCGATTTTGGAATGGAGAACCAAAAGTACTACGGGGATGGGGTTGTAACGGGGTATGGAACTATTAACAGCAGGCTGGTCTATGTTTTTGCCCAGGATTTCACTGTTTTTGGAGGTTCTTTATCTGAAACTCACGCCGAAAAAATATGCAAGGTAATGGACCACGCGATGAAGGTTGGAGCTCCCATAATTGGATTGAATGATTCCGGTGGTGCAAGGATTCAGGAAGGTGTACGATCTTTGGGTGGTTATGCCGATATTTTTTACAGAAATGTGCAGGCTTCCGGAGTTATTCCGCAAATTTCCGCAATTATGGGCCCTTGTGCCGGAGGAGCGGTTTATTCCCCTGCGATTACAGATTTTACGTTGATGGTACAGGATACCAGCTATATGTTTGTTACCGGGCCAAATGTGGTAAAAACGGTGACTAATGAAACCGTTACTTCTGAAGAACTGGGAGGTGCAAGTACGCATTCTACCAAGTCTGGTGTAACACATCTCACTTCTGTGAGTGATATCGCCTGTTTGGAAGATATTAAAAAATTGCTGAGTTACCTTCCGCAGAACAATAAAGAAACCACAGAAAAGCTGCCCTTTGTATTTGATGATGAACACAGGGAAAGGCTCGAAGATATTGTACCGGATAGCTCCAATAAGCCCTATGATATGCACGCGGTTATCGAAGGGATTATTGATGCGGATTCCTTTTTTGAAATCCATAAGAATTATGCCGAAAATATTATTGTTGGGTTTGCAAGATTAGGTGGGCGGAGTATAGGGATTGTGGCAAATCAGCCCATGAGCCTTGCCGGGGTATTGGATGTAGATTCCTCTAAAAAAGCGGCAAGATTTACACGTTTTTGCGATTGCTTTAATATTCCCCTTTTGGTTTTGGTGGATGTTCCGGGGTTTTTACCGGGTACAGATCAGGAATGGAACGGGATCATTCTTCACGGCGCCAAACTGCTTTATGCGCTTAGCGAAGCCACCGTGCCACGGGTTACGGTTATCACCCGGAAAGCCTATGGTGGAGCCTATGATGTGATGAATTCCAAACACATAGGAGCCGATTTGAATTTTGCCTGGCCAACTGCTGAAATTGCAGTGATGGGAGCAAAAGGCGCCAGTGAAATTATTTTCAGGAAAGAAATTCAGGAATCTGAGAATCCGGAGTTAAAATTATCTGAAAAAGAGGCCGAATATGCCGCAAAATTTGCCACTCCATTTGAAGCGGCACAACGAGGATTTATAGATGAGGTCATTATGCCGAAGGATACACGAAGAAAATTACTAAAAGCCTTTAGTATGCTGGAAAATAAAACGGTGATACGGGCAGATAGAAAACACGGGAATATACCGCTATAATTTACCGGGTTCAAAATTTAAGGTACATCCCTGTCTTGCTTAAAAGCGTGACAGGGTTTACTCAAAATCTTCTATTTTTCCTGATCCCATCCTGTCCCGTTTTGGAGGGATTTCATCGTAATTCCGTATTTTTTTTAAAATCTTGTAAATTTTCCGCAAGAAAATGATAAATTCAATAAATTTTTAAGATAGTTTCTTGTCTGAAGAAAGCGTAAAAGAGGGAAGGGCAATTTTATATTTCACAACTACCAGTCGGATGCTTATAACGATAAGGGAGGTAATAATATAGGTAACATCGGTATTTACCCCGAAATCGTGCAAGATTACGAATGCAAGCGCCCCGAGTATGCACGCTGTTGCATAAATTTCCTTTCGAAAGATAACAGGGATCTCGTTACACAAAATATCTCGAATCACCCCTCCAAAAGTTCCTGTCATAGCTCCAATGGCTATAGAAACTGTTGGGCTAAAACCATTTTGAATTCCCGTTTCCACCCCGGTTATGGTAAAGATCCCCAGCCCGATGGTATCAAAGAGAAAAAGTGAGGTTTTAAGGTAATTTATCTTATTTCTAAAGATGATTGCAAGAATTGTTACGAGTCCTATCAGGTGGATGTAAATGGTGTTTTCCATCCACATAACAGGGGTGTTTCCCAGAAGCACATCCCTAAGCGTTCCGCCTCCAACGGCGGTCACAAATGCTATAATAAAGATCCCGAAAAGATCCAGTTTACGGTGCATCGCGGCTAAAGCTCCAGAAATAGCAAAAGCTATGGTTCCCAGCAAATCGAGTATGTTAAAAAGTGATATTTCCATTTTCAAGGCAAAGGTACTTTTTAAAGGCATATTTTAAAGCAAACACTTGAGTTTTTAGAAATTATCCTGTAAATTAAACTCTGTTAATCTTAGCCAAAAATCAAAACTAACCAAAATTTACTGTAAGGTTAAAGCTAAAGTTCCTACTTTTACATGATAAAATTCATATAAAACATATGTGAGGGTAATATTTCTCACACAGGAAAATGATTATTTGGGTGTTATTCCCGATAGCTATTGGGAGACCGCTAAAACAGTAATAAAAAACAAATGAAATGACCGATACAATCGAAAGAATAAAATGTTTGATAATAGGCTCTGGCCCTGCTGGTTACACTGCGGCAATATATGCAGCCCGTGCAGACATGCATCCTGTGGTATACACTGGAATGGAGCCTGGAGGGCAATTAACAACTACGACTGAAGTTGACAATTTCCCCGGATATCCAGATGGAATAGATGGACCAGCCATGATGATTGACCTTCAAAAGCAAGCAGAGCGATTTGGAACAAAGGTTAGGATTGGAATGGTAACGGAAGTTCAATTTAGTCAAGAACCCGGAGGGATCCATAAAGCCTGTGTAGATAATGCTACCTGGGTAGAAGCTGAAACTGTTATCATTTCTACAGGAGCAACAGCAAAATATTTAGGACTTCCAAGTGAGCAGCGGTTACGTGGAGGTGGGGTTTCTGCCTGTGCGGTTTGTGATGGGTTTTTCTATAAAAATCAGGAAGTTGCTATCGTTGGTGGAGGAGATACCGCCGCCGAGGAAGCTACCTATCTTGCAAATATTTGTAAAAAAGTGACCATGCTTGTTAGAGGTGATGAAATGCGGGCTTCCAAAGCGATGCAGCACCGGGTGACCAGCACCAAAAACATTGTTCTTCGGTATAATACCCAAGTTGATGAGGTTTTAGGCGAGCAGGTTGTAGAAGGTTTACGAATGCTAAATAACAAATCAGGGGAAAAGGAAACCATTGAAATTACAGGTTTATTTATCGCTATTGGGCATAAGCCAAATACCGATATTTTTAAGGGCCAGCTGGATATGGATTCTATGGGATATTTGGTTACCAAAGGAAAGTCCACCAAAACCAACCTGCCGGGAGTTTTTGCTTCCGGAGATGTTCAGGATAAGGAATATCGTCAGGCCGTTACCGCTGCTGGTACTGGTTGTATGGCAGCTTTGGATGCAGAACGCTATTTGACCACTGTAGAAAAAACAGAAGAAAAAGAGGTTACTGCCAATTAAATAATCTCAGTACAAAATAGTTTAAAATAAAAAAGTCCCGAATTTCGGGACTTTTTTTGACTTTAGGATTTCCTAGTTATCGTCACCATCTATTTTGACCTTTTTCTTTACATTTCCATCATCATCGGTCTTTATTTTAATTTTCTTATCGTCGGTCTTTATTTTTATTTTTTGCCCGTCTTCGCTTACATCAATATCAGCGCCTTCAGATCTTAATTGATCTATGTCATCTGCTTCGTTGGTTTCCCTGCAAGCTACAAGAGATATACTCATTGCAAATAATAATAAACTTACTTTAAAAAATCGTTTCATATTTTCGTGAATTAATTGGTTATCGGAGCAAATTTATTCTATAGGAATTTATGTAGTCATAATTTTAACACTATACATGTGTTTTCGTTAAAATTTATACAATTATCATAATCAGCAGGTTGAAAACCAGCATTCTCTTCATAAGAAAATGATCTTTGGGTTTCAGAAACCTCTGGAATTAAATCATATCCGGTTAAAGTACTAAACATACTTACCAGCGTAGCGATTAGAAAATTGGCTAAAGCGGTCATGTTTAATTGTTTTGAATTTCTATCCCATCCCGGGAGATCCGTATTTTATTGGTTTCATCCTTATTTATATTTATTCCTTTCCCATTGATTCTGATTTTCACATTATCTGTAGAATCTCCTCCTTCGAAATCTATGGTTCCATCAAATTCATTTTCATTATCCCAGGAGTCCTCGTCCCAGGTGTCACTTTCGGTTTGAGGGCAGTTTTCGCAGAGCGTTGAATTTTCAGCGATTTTTAAATAATTCCCTTCCTGGTCATAATTTAAAATGTTGCCATAATAATCAGAAGAACGGTGAAAGGAAGCTATATTTTCATCGGCATAGAGTGTAGAGCCTTCCGGTAGATATACCACGACCCTAACCTCCTGATCTCTATGATAATCCCTAATGTTTGCGGTTAAATAGGAATCAAGGAATAACTCATTTCCTGAAAAACTGGTTGTGTATTTAATGTTCCCCGCTCGTTGTTTGGCATCTTTAAAATCACTTCCATCTGCCGTTTTTATGATCTCGATCCTTCCCGTAGAATCCTTGGTTGATTTAATAACCAGCCGAACATTGGTTGAATACATGATCTTATTATCATCTTCATCAAATTTCAGTTTCAAATCGGTTTTATAGGTTCCGGAAGAATAATCGGGATTATATTTCATCGCCAGATACAGCGTATCCTGTGGGGTAATAGGCAAGACTTCAGTTATAACAACTTCCCCTTCAAAGGCCCGCTGCGTTGCCTGTTTAACTCCCAGAACAGCAAGACCTATTATTGAAAGTAACCAAAGTCCTAACAGTACCAGTTTTGCCGGAGTTCCAATCGACTTTAATTTTCTCACCAGAATTTTCAATCCCAGGATGAACAGGAAGAAAAATGGTATTCCAACAGCAAAGAATGTTAGGAGGGATATCACCCAAAGTGGAGCACCTATTCCCGCCATTTCGATATAATCTGTCCAAGGGGCATCGATAATTCCGAAGGTTCCCACGGTAAAAAGAGCGATAAAAAGTCCAATTAAGGTTGAACCAGCTATCAGAAGGATAAGGATCCCTATTAATTTCACAAAGATATTCAGTAAAAACAGGATTCCTGATCCAACACCCTTAGCTGCCGAAGAAGCTCCTGTCCTGGCCTGATTGCCGTACTTTTCATAATCTACACTTCGAACTTTTCCGCTAACATCATCAAAACCCTCTCTTATTTTTCTTTCAATATTGCTGATGTTAACAGCTTCGCCCCGCATAGAAAGTTTATCGGCGGTGGTTTTAGCTTCGGGAACGAAGATCCAAAGTGCGATATAGATAAGGATAAATGCACCGCTTGAAGCCAGGGTAAGTATGATCCAAAGCAACCGTACCCAAATAGACTGAATTCCAAGATAGTGGCCCAGTCCGGAAGAAACCCCGCCCACGTAGGAATGATCGGTATCCCGGAACAATTGTTTTCCGGAAATTTTTGACCGTGTATAGGATGGCTCATCCTCAAAGATTTCCTCATCGAGCATATAATCTTCCGGCTGGCCCATAATGGCGATCACTTCTTCCACTTCCCGGATGCTGATTACCTTGCGATCGGTTTTTGATTTTTCACTAAATAATTCAGCAATTCGGGCTTCAATATCAGCTAAGATTTCTTCCTGGCCCTGGGCATTGCTTAAGGAGCGTTTAATTGCATCCAGATAATGTTGCAATTTGGTAAAAGCATCTTCATCAATATGAAAGAAAATGCCTGCAAGATTTATATTGACTGTCTTATTCATGATTCGTGTTTTTTTGTGTGGTTACTATAGCTACTGCGGTTTGCAATTCATCCCAGGTATGGGTAAGCTCTTTAAGAAAATCCTTTCCGGTATCTGTTAATCCGTAATATTTCCTTGGTGGTCCTCCGGTAGATTCTTCCCAGCGATAATTAAGCAAACCTGCATTTTTTAATCGGGTAAGGAGTGGGTAAATAGTTCCTTCCACTACCAGTAATTTTGCGGCTTTAAGCGTCTCGAGGATTTCTGCTACATAGGCATCATTATCTCGTAAGACAGAGAGGATGCAGTATTCCAGCACGCCTTTACGCATTTGCGCCTTGGTGTTTTCAATGTTCATAGCGTTTGGTTTTGAGGGTTGTTAAACTGTTCATTTTTTGATTGATGATCCCCAAGCGGACTTGGAGTGATGAAATTAATGCTTAATGGATATTTGTATAGGTGTCCTTCACTGGCTTTAACCGTTGCGGTGATGACGCAAACAATTTCCAGGATGAACAATGCCAGTAAAAGGATCCCTATAAAGCCTATAAAAAATAGAAGAGGCAGAACTTTTCCCAGATCTCCAATACCAATGAAATCTTTTGAAAAAATAAAAGGTTCCTGAAACGTAAAAGTTACTCCCAGAAAAACGATTCCTGCTATTCCAAGACAAACCAGTAAAATGAAATATAGAAAAATACTGATTTGGAAATTAAGGGCCTGTTTTCCATGTTCGTCCACAAATGGGTCATTCTTCTTTGCAGTCCATAAAATTAGTGGAAGTATAAAATTCCCAAGGGGAATAATATATTTTGAAAACGCAGCGACATGGATGATTGCAGCTATAGTTTTATCGGGATTTGTGGATTGTGAGTTCATCTTTTCTATTTTTATAATACAAATATATATCTTAAAGAAGGTATTATGCAAAGCAAAGTACTGTATCGATATGATATTTATGAAAAGTTTAACATTTCGGTATGTTCTAAATTTTGAATACTTTTAGGAAAAATACGATCATACTTATGGATATAACTCCGGGAAAACTCAATAAATTTTTAATATTCAAATTGCCAAGTGCCTGGATTAGCGGGGTACGAGTGAAAAATATCAATGAGGAGCAATGCGAGGTTGGCGTGAAACACAAATGGATCAATCAGAATCCGTTCAACTCCCTGTATTTTGCTGTTCAGGCCATGGCAGCCGAATTAAGTACAGGAGCATTGGTAATGGGGCATATTCGTGACAGCGGGGCGAAAATTTCCATGCTGGTAGCTCAAAATAGGGCTGTTTTCACCAAAAAGGCAACCGGTAAAATACGGTTCGTTTGCAACGATGGGAAATTGATTAAAGAAGCTATAGACAAAACGATCTCCACGGGAGAAGGACAAACATTCTGGATGAAGTCTGTTGGAACTAATGAGGAAGGCATCGAAGTATCAACTTTTGAATTTGAATGGACGATCAGGAAAAAATAAGTGCGATATGAAATCAACTTTTTGCTCTTAAAAAAGGGGAAATACATGATTTCACAAGAAATTGAGTATCAAATTTGCGGCGGGGAGTTGCAATAAAGAGCTGGGGCTGGATCTAAAAGTAGCCGTTAAAACCCAGCTGTTTTGGAGGAGCAGGTTTGTTTTTTTCCAATATTCAACATCCCGGGACGTTTCATGAAGGTTCTTATCCTTTTAGTCTATTGGCAGGAAGTATGCATCAGGAAGTGCTTCCGGGGGTAGGAAAGGACAAAGCAATATTATATCCAGGTTTGGGGAGGCAGAAGGTTTAAATACAAAGGATTTGTATTGGAATTTGAACATCCTTTATTAATAATGACTAAAGGGATTCATAATAGGTGGTTAATAAGGTCAAGAATAGGGATATTTTCACTATATTTAATAAGTACTAAAAAATTTAAAGCCTATTGATTTAATTCTACTCTTTTAAACTAATCATTCAATAACCTAAAAAATTTCAAATTATGGCGAGAGCGATGTTTGAATACACCAAAACAATCCTGCATAAGGTTAGTTTTGATGCGGTTCTTTTCTGTAAAGAAGTGAAAAAAGCAATTCAACGCTTACTTCCTCATGAAATAGAGGAATTAAAAATTTGGATTGTTTCATTAACCAGACAGAACCCGGAATTAAATCAATGTCTAATATATTTAAATTAAAAAATAAGCGGCTGAAAAGCCGCTTATTTTTTTTTGAATTTATTTGGACTTAAAGGGCTTACAATTTTCACATTTTGAAATGCGATGGCACCTTTTACAACTCCGGAGATTGTGTTTTTAATAGCCTCTATGATGTGAATTTTAAGTTCGCTTTTATTGTAGATAAGGCTTACTTCCCTTGCAGGTACTGGTTCCTGAAACATTTTTAAATTTTTCCTTTCATTTTCATTCAAATCCAGGGTATGTAAATAAGGGAGCAATGTCATTCCTAAACCTTCATTGGCGAGTTTAACAAGGGTTTCAAAACTTCCGCTTTCCAGTTGGAAATGGTCATCATTTAATTTCTTTTTGGTTTTACATAAATTTAGAATTCCATCCTTGAAACAATGTCCATCCTCAAGCAATAAAATATCATCGATATCAAGATCTTCTACCTTTAATTTTTCTAGTTTTGAAAGTCGGTGACTTTGGGGAATATAAGCTACAAAAGGTTCATAATATAAAACCTGTTCCTTGATGTTTTCAATTTCCAATGGAGTAGCCGCAATTGCGGCATCCAAATGACCTTCCTTAAGCCGCTCAACGATAGTATCTGTATTGAGTTCTTCAATTTTAAGTTTAACCTTTGGATATTTTTTGATGAAATTATTCAGGAACATAGGCAGAAGCGTTGGCATTATCGTAGGAATTACCCCTATCCTGAAAGTACCGCCTATAAATCCTTTTTCCTGATCTACAATATCCTGAATTCTATCGCTTTCATTTACAATATTTCGGGCCTGATTAACAATTTTTCGCCCTGTTTCAGTAAGCTGAATAGGTTTTTTACTCCGGTCAAAAATACGAACCCCCAATTCATCTTCAAGCTTTTGAATTTGCATACTCAGGGTAGGTTGGGTTACAAAAACTTTTTGAGCTGCTTTGGTGAAATTCTGGTGTTCGGCAACCGCTAATACATACTGTAATTGGGTAATTGTCATGGATCAAATTTAAAATCAAATACAAAGGTATTGATTTTTTCTATTTGATTTTAAAAAAACGAATAATTCGCCTATAGTTTATTGCAGGAACTTTATTTCCATCTTCAGCGGCTCTCGGGAAACTTCAAATTTTGAGTCTTCCCAAACAGGAGGGCCATTTGGATTTACGTTGTTATTGGATATTCCATAAGGTTCCCCTGGTTTCCCGCCAGGTTCAAAATCCATTTTATTATTACCATTCAGATCATGAAAACCAGATATTGCATAGGTTCCGGGAGGAACTCCTTCAAAGGTTATCGTGGCGCTTCCGTTTTTAATATTCCCTTTGGCGGTATATTTAGGAGCGGATTTCATAAAGATCATTTCAGTATAGATTCCCATTAGCAAACAACCTTCATCACTGGATAGATTATTTACAGTCACGGTAACAGTGGAGGTATTTTCAGATTGAGAAAAGCTAAATGTAGAAACAAACAACGTTATACATAGAATCAAATATTTCATAAGAATCAGGTTTTGAGGAAATCAAATCTAACACAGTGAAACTGGATTATATATAAAAAATTCTTAATTGTGAGTTATTTGAGAGTAAGGCGACTGAAAATTATACCTATAATATGCCCCGGGCCTTTATTTCGAGATATTTATTAATGGTGTTTATGGTGAGATCTTCAGGACGGGTTAATACGGTTTGAATTCCTTGTTGCTGAAGTGTTTTGGCAATTAACCTTTTTTCGTAATGGAAATCTTCTGCAATGATTTGATGGGCCAATTCCGGTACATTGTCGGTTTTATGTTGAATGGCTTTTTCCAACTCGGTATTTTCAAAGAGCACTACCACCACGATGTGCTTTTTGGAAAGTGCTTTTAAATAGGGAAGTTGCCTGTTTAAAGCATTCATATGCTCAAAATTGGTGTACAGCATGAGCAAACTGCGATGGGTAAGTTGTCTTTTAACCGTGGTATATAGCAAACCAAAATCTGAATCGCGAAATTCCGTTGTAATATTATAAAGATTATTCAGGATTAAATTGAGCTGGGTTTTTTTTGCGCTGGCGGGAATCAGGCTTCCTATCTTGTTTGAAAAAGAAAGCAGGCCTACTTTATCCTTTTTTTGCAATGCCACATTGGAAAATGCCAGGCTGCTGTTAATGGAATAATCAAGCAAACTAAGGCTGTTAAAAGGCATTTTCATCAATCTTCCGGTGTCTATTACAGAATAAACAGGCTGGGCTTTTTCATCCTGATATTGATTCACCATCAAACCGGCTTGTTTGGCGGTTGCCTTCCAGTTGATACTTCTTACATCATCTCCCGGGACATATTCCTTGATCTGTTCAAAATCCTGTGTATGCCCTATCCTTCTTATTTTCTTTAAACCAGGTTGCTTTAATCTTTTATCGATGGCCAGGAAATCATATTTCCGCATCTGAATAATCGATGGATAGACTTTCACCATTTGGTCTTCGTCAAAAACGAGTCGTCGCTTCACCAGTTTCAACTTGTTGGAAACATAAAGGTTCAGTTTTCCAAAATAGTATTCTCCGCGCTCCACAGGACGAACAAAATATTGAAACTCGGTGTTGGAATTCGAACCAACTTCAGTTTTCTTCAGAAAATCGCGTTTTTGAAATTGAACGGGGAGTTCATCTATTATTTCAAGATAGACCTTAAACCTGAATTTATTCTGAATTTGAATACGTACCGGATTTTGATCTGAATTCGAGAATTTTTCAGAAAGTAATCGCTGTGCGCTAATGCCATTTGTGGAGAATAAGATCACGGTATCCAGAAGGATCGCTAATAGAAATAAAACCAATAATATCCAGGTTAGGGCATACAGTTGAGGGATCCAGAAGGAAAACAGGAACAATCCCGCAATTCCAAAAATGGCCCAAAATACCCGTTGCTGAAAATAGATGGCTTTTATAAAATTCACTTACCTGGGGATTTCTATAGTGTTGGCAATAAGATCGATCACGTTTTCCGGAGTGATTCCTTCCATTTCTTTTTCCGGAGAGAGTATCACCCGGTGCGCCAGAACGGGAACCAGGACTTTTTTAATGTCTTCTGGGATCACAAAATCCCTTCCCTGGATGGCTGCCATAGCTTTGGAGGAATTCATCACTGCAATGGAAGCCCTTGGAGAAGCTCCCAAATATAAATGCGGATGATTCCTGGTTTTAATAACCAGTTGCGCAATGTAATTGAGCAATTTTTCTTCCACCAATACACCCTGAATTTGTTTTTGAAGCTCAAGAAGTTTTTCAGGAGTCAGGACCGCTACGATTCCTTCTTCTGGTGAAGCTCCCTTTCTTTCATGATGAGATTGCAGAATTTGTACTTCTTCTAAAGGAGTAGGATAGTCCACTTTTATTTTAAAAAGGAACCTGTCCAGTTGTGCCTCTGGCAGGGCATAGGTTCCTTCCTGTTCTATGGGGTTTTGAGTTGCCAGCACCATAAATGGTGGAGGCATGAGGTATTTTTTTCCATCGATGGTAATTTGTCGCTCTTCCATCACTTCAAATAATGCCGCCTGGGTTTTTGCCGGTGCGCGGTTAATCTCATCTATTAGCACGATATTGGAAAAAATTGGACCTGGTTTAAATTCGAAATCGGAGGTTTTTGAACTTAACACTGAAGTTCCCAAAACATCGCTGGGCATAAGATCTGGTGTAAACTGGATCCTGCTAAAATCTGTTTCCAGGGTTTTGGCAAAAAGTTTTGCGGTAATGGTTTTTGCCACTCCGGGAACACCCTCGATCAAAACATGTCCGTTTGCCAAAAGTGCAGCTATTAGCAGTTCTATAAAATTTTCCTGACCTATGATGACTTTCCCCAATTGAGACTTTAGATCTATTACCGCGGTTTTAAGATCTTCCAGCGGAATGCGGTTGTCAAAATTAAGTTCAGGATTTTCAGAAGTTTCGTTATTCATTATTTGAGTTTTTATAGGATTGGATCATCGTATTAAGATCCTGCAATTCCTGTTTTGTTATTTGAGTTTTATTGGATAGCTCCCTGAATTTTTCAAAAAGAGCAGCTGTTTCGGTTTCGGTGCGTTCGCTTTTTAGAGCTAATTCCGAATAAAAATGATCAGATTCCAGGGAAGTATCCATTCTGTACTTCGTTCGAATATAATCATAAAAATGTATGATTTGTTTTTGGGCAAGTGCCTTAAACTCTTTCTGTTCCAGGTAAAGATTGGCTATGGTTTTGGAATATTCATAGGTTTGATTTTTTAAGGGTTCTACCACCGGAATCGCTCGTTGTTTTCTTTTGCCTTCAAAAATTATAAATAAAATACAACCTGCAATTGCACTATAGTAGGCCCACTTTAAAGCCTTGTTCCCCAGTAAAATATACAGGGGAGAGGAAGCGTAGGCTTTACCGGATTTGTAATAGGAATCCCAGTAAACCTTTTTATCGCGGCTTACATAAGCCAGAACCCCTTCGGCATAGCGATAGTTATCGATAGAAAGCAAAAAGTGATTTGCCAATGCCTGCGGATTTGAATGTAACAAAATCTCGCCCTCCCCAAATTGGGACTTTATAAAGTTTATTTTCGGTTCTTCGGAAGCATCGTCGGTATATTTGGAGGTTCCTAAAACCAATTGATTTAAAGTGTCTATTTCACTAAAATAAAGCGATTCTAAATCATATGTGAATTTATATGCGGTATCCCTTTTTAATTTAGGATGCACAAAATTGAGCCCGGGTCTGGAAACGAAATTTTCCAACCCGCTGTAGGTCGTAGCTTTCAAGTTGAGCGTATCCAGTAAATTCTTACCAATATATCCTGCAGAAATGAAAACCGAATTTCCTTTCGATACCCAGTTTAGGAGTTTTTTGAGTTCACTGTCATCAAAAGCCACCGTGTTATTCAGAAAGAAATAGGTTCCCTGGGGATCTTCATCCAAAAACTCATAAGGAGGGATTTTTACTTTTTCAATGGGTGTTTCTGTATTTTTTGTCCAGGAATCGAACAAAACAAAACTTCCCAAAGCAATTTTATCGGTTTCGAGGTAGCTTGGAGTCCAATTCACAGGGTCTGGTTGGGTAGCTTCCAAATAGGTTAGGAAAAGTACCAAAAGGAGGAAAGCACCAAAGGCTAATTTCAAACTTCTACTCATTTTGAATGGTTTTTAGTGAAGTTTGAAAATCCTGAAAAAACTGCTGTGTTTTTTTGAAGTCATTTTCAGAAATAGGAAAACTGCCGTACCAGATAAAATCATAGATCCGCATGAGCTTTTTAAGCTCCGGCCTGAAATGCTCCTTTTTCAGTTCATTTAAATATTCGGTATCGGTTTTTTGAAATTCATAGTGTATCAAATTCTTCGCATTGAGTTGCCGCAGCAGTTGCAGGTAATAATAACGAACGGCGAGTCTGTAATCTCCATCACGTATGGCCTGTTCAATGAGATCGGAAATATTTTCAGATTTGATGATTTTTTCCTCTTCACTTAGAAATACCTGCGGTGCTTCTTTAGGGGCTAAAAGATAATTTCCGGGATTCAGCCTAATAAAAAGCCAGACTGCAAAAGCAACAATTGCCATTAGCAGCAGATACGGCAGTAATTTCAGGAAAAAAGCAAGGATCGTATTTGCTTCATAATCGCCAAATAACCAGTCTAAAATTTGATGATACCTCATGCTTACCCAATCTTTAAATCGGGTCCACCAATTGTCCTTTTCTGCAGCATTAAGATATTCAAAAGCTTTATCGGTTTTATATTCACTTATTTGCTGTTCTTCAAATTCTATAAGTTCAATACTGCTGTTGGTGTCATAGCTAATCTTTTTCGGACTTTCGGAAAGCGTATCCTGTGTCCATCCAAAAGACGAACAAAAGAAAAGTAGAATGGATAAGGCCGAAGCAAATTGCATACGATTATTTTCCCAGGTTATCAATTTGCTCAAAGGTACCGGTAAGGTTTTTCTCTTCGTTTAAACTGAAATAGATAAATGCAATTACAATAACGCTAATGGAGGTTAGTATGTATTGAATGAGGGAGGCTAGAACCTGAAGCACGATTATAACCCAATCTGAATACAATGCCATTTCTGCGGCAGATCCTTCCTGCACCATAGTCATCATTTTCACTAAAGTGTAAATTATTAGCGGAATTTGAAATACCAGGCCAATAACATAAACCAGCAATCCTGTTACCATAAGCGTTATAAATGTCATCCACCAATTATCTTTTATAAGTGTAAAAGCGTACGAAATGGTATCGGTTAAATTGGTTTGTTTAAATACCATGATTGCGCTCACAAGGCTTAGTGGTACTAAAAGATAAATTCCAGGAATCAAAAACAGGACAAATCCTGAAAACATGATGATGGCAGAAACAAAAAATAGAATGAGCAACCTTCCAAAGTCATTTTTAACGCCAGTGGTGATCTCAGTTTCGTCCGTTTCTCCCCCATGTTTCATATAGGATTTTATATAATGATAAATGGTTGCGTACAGGTAGGAATAATAAATCAACAAGGCCAGGCCAAGCAAGGAGAAACCAATGATGAAGTCATCGGAGGAGAATTCCATTGTTTGCAAAATACTAGAGGGAACCGAATAGGTATAATAGGAAATTGCCGCAATTAGCAAAATAAAAGATGGCCCTACCAGACTTACCAAATAATTAGAAAGAGGTTTATAATTTTCCCTTATAAATTTAAAAGTAGCATTGATGATTTCTCCAAGCTCTCTTTTTTGTTTAAACTGAATGTATTTGTTGTGCATTTAAATTTTCTTTTTTGTTCAAATAAATTGGATAATATACATAATAGAACAGGATGCTGAGCAGTGATACACCAATGATCAAAATTGCAAGCCAATCCGGCATCCAGGTTAACCTTGTTACAAACCCTTCCAGAAACCCTGCTACAATAAAAAAAGGAATTGTACTAATCACGATTTTCAATCCGTTTTTCACCCCTTGCACGAAGGAAGTAAGCCTGGTAAAGGTTTGCGGGAACAACATGCTTTTGCCAACTACCAGCCCGGCACATCCTGCGATAATGATTACGGAGATCTCGATGGTTCCATGAATCCAGATTGTTCTGGCCGATTCCCACAACATTCCGTTTTGGTAAAAGAAATATTGAAAAGAGCCTAACATGATCGCGTTCTGCATTAAAACAAATGCGGTTCCTATTCCTGCTAAAACCCCCAATGTAAATGCCATTAAAGCCACCCGGATATTATTTATAGTGATGCCAAGGAACATGTCAAGTTCTCCCATTTGTTTATAAACCGCCATAGGATCATTTTTTTCGATGTTTTCCAGTGTCATATTCACATAGGCATCTCCCATTATAGCACGAACAAAGGAAGCATCACTGGAGGCCGAAAAGGCACCAACAGTTACAAAAACAGCGAAAATTATAAAGCTTAACAACAATTGCTTCTGAAAATGATAAAACATTCGAGGGAAATCTTCAGCATAAAATTTCCACAGGAAGTTTCCGGATTCCTTTTTAGTGGTATAAATTTTTTGGTGCGCCTGTGCAGCAAGGTCATTTAAATAAATTGCGGTATTACTTTCGGGATAGAATGTTTGGGCATACCCAAGGTCATCGGTAATTTCAAGATAGAGTTCAGAAATTTTTTTGGGAGGGATAGCGGTTTTTGTGCCAAGCTCCCTTTCAAATTCCAACCATTTATCCTTATTTTGCTTCACGAAAGCCGCCTCGCGCATTGGTAGTTTTTAATATCTCTCAAAGAAACGTATTTAATGGACAATTTTCAAATAGAAACCGCCCAAAATATTGGGATTCAACAAAAAGTTGCAGGAATAGGAGACAGGATTCTGGCTTTTTTGGTGGATACTTTTTTGCTCATCGCCTATGGAATAGGAACATCTTTGGCTATTGCGGGCCTTGGTTTGGAAGGAGGGGGTCTTTGGGTTTACTATTTGATAATAGGGTTGCCCGTATTTTTATATTATTTATTATTTGAATCCTTTAATAATGGAAGGACTCCGGGAAAGGCTGCACTAAACATACGGGTTGTAAAACTGGATGGTTCACGTCCCCGGTTTAGTCAATATTTAGTCCGGTGGTTATTGAGATTAATCGATATCACCCTGGCCAGTGGAAGCATTGCTGTGGTAACTATTCTTTTAAACGGAAAAGGCCAAAGACTGGGAGATATGGCAGCTGGTACCACGGTAATTTCAGAAAAAAAACAGCTTGGTTTATCACATACTTTATTGATGGATCTTCCTGAAAATTATATCCCGAAATACCCTCAGGTTGCCCTGTTAAAAGATAAAGACATTCAGAACATCAAGAGTTTATATCAAAATGCAAGAAGGGACGGAAACCATAAAGTCATTTTATCCCTTTCAAATAAAATTTCAGAATTACTGGAAGTTGAACCACAGGAGTCTCCATCTGATTTTGTGAAGACCGTACTCAGGGATTTTAATTATTACACGCAGCAATAAGCTTATTCAATTATTTCAACCTCCATTCTTACATTTTGCATTGGCCATTCGCCTTGGCTTACAGGTTGTTTGTTAATGCTGTCTACTACCTCCATGCCTTTGGTAACCCTGCCAAAAACCGTATGGTCATTATCAAGGTGATGAGCGCCACGCTCACTTTGCACAATAAAAAATTCAAAAGGGGAAGAAGCCTTACTCACATTTTGCTCGGCATATTTCGCTGCTGAAAAAGCGCCCCGGGTATGGCGGTGACCCGCTTGAAATTCACTTGGAATAAGAAAAGATCCAATGTTGTTTCTTTTGACGCTGGTTTCGCGGTTATCTGAATTTCCGCCCTGAATCACAAAACCTTCTGCTACCCTGTGAAAATAAGTGCCGTCAAAATAACCCTGTTTTGTCAAAAACAGGAAATTACCCCTATGTAAGGGAGTATCCCGATACAGTGTAACTTCTATATCGCCAAAGCGCGTTTTTATTCGTATTCGGTTCTCTGGATTTTCCTTTCCATATTCAAGTAAAAAAGGAATTAATTCTTCCTGTACCAGCATAGGTTCCTCATTAATCACCAGGTTGTTTTCTTCCTTTATTTTCTCCTGAAACTTCTTGATTAGAGAGGAATCCTTGTCGGTTTTGGGAGTGATTATAGCAGGCTTCGTATTTCTATTCTTCGATTTTTGCGTATCTTCACAACTTGCGAAAAACAGAAATAGCAAGCTCGAAAAGAGTAAAATATATCTGCTCATGAAATTCTCTGATTTTAGGTATAAAATGCCAAATTTAAAAAAAATTGCACTTCCGGGAGAGGATGCGCACTATAAATTGGCGCCAAAACTTAGGGTGAAGGAACTTGCGAATTTAGATATTGAAGCCAGAAAGCCTAATAAAGCAGGGGTGATGGCCGTTTTTTATCCAGACCTGAAAGAAAATACAAAGCTCGTTTTAATTTTAAGAAAAACCTATAAAGGAGTACATTCCAACCAGGTTGGTTTCCCGGGCGGAAGGGTAGAGCTTTTTGATAAGAATTTAAAGCATACGGCATTAAGAGAAACCGAAGAAGAAATAGGCATTCCAAAGCAGGAGGTCGAGGTGATAAAAAAACTGACGAAGTTATATATCCCACCCAGCAATTTCTGGGTGCATCCTTATGTGGGATTAGTGAAGAAAACCCCATATCTGGTTCCACAGGAAAGCGAAGTGGAACAAATCCTGGAGATTGATATTGATCATTTTCTGGATGAGAAAAATATGATCATTGAAACGCTGAATACCTCCTATGCGAAAAACATAAAGGTTCCCGCCTTTAATTTAAACGGGCATATAGTTTGGGGCGCAACTGCAATGATGTTGAACGAATTAAAAGTATTGCTTAAGGAAGTTCTTTAATCCCTCCCGGAGGGTTTAACCCGCCAGATGGAAGGACAATTTCCATGGGCCTGCTTAGAATCAAGCAGGCGGGTTTGCCTCCGGTTTTTAAAAGTATCTTCCTCCCGGATTATCGGGACATACCTTTTGGGCTTGCACAGCGGTTTTTGATTGGGAATTTTATTTATATTGGCTTTTTTTTGAGAGGTTTTTAATTTTAATAAAACGACTGTAAATGGGATTGTTAAAAAGAAATCCGTTTGGACATATTCTTATTTTAAAAAAGTGGCTGATCCGGCTTTTTGGATTATTGAGCCATAGCAGATTCCGTGGCTTTAACGAATTGCACATTGAAGGATCGGAAATCATTAAAAATCTTCCGGATACCAATGTGCTTTTTGTTTCCAACCATCAAACCTATTTTGCCGATGTTGCCGCGATGTTCCATGTTTTTAATGCTAGTTTGAGCGGACGTGTGGACTCGATAAAGAACATTGGCTACATTTGGAATCCAAAATTGAATATCTATTATGTTGCTGCAAAGGAAACAATGCAGGCAGGATTGCTTACAAGAATAATGGCCTATGGCGGTGCAGTAAGCGTAGAACGTTCATGGAGATCCAAGGGAAAAGATGTTCACAGGGAGGTTAATTTAAGCGATACCGAAAATATTGGAATTGCTTTAAAAGATGGTTGGGTAATTACTTTTCCGCAGGGAACAACAAAACCTTTTAAGCCCATTAGAAAAGGTACCGCACATATTATAAAAAATCATAAACCCATTGTAATCCCAATAGTTATAGATGGTTTTCGTCGCTCTTTTGATAAAAAAGGGATTCGGATAAAAAAACGGGGGATCCTGCAATCTTTTCAAATCAAGCCTCCTCTTGAAATAGATTATGAGAACGAGACTATTGAAGAAATTGTAGAGAAACTGGAATATGCCATTGAACAACATCCTTCATTTTTAAAAGTAATTCCGCGGGAAGTCATTGAGGATATGGAAGACCTTAATAAAGAACGGAAATGGGAATATTAAATGCACTGCGATTGAAATAGCGCTGAAAATTCAACTAAAAAATGCTTTTCCCTGAAGTTTTTAAATAAGAACTTTTTCGGCAGCTTCCTCTTTCAGGACTTTTCGCATTTGCTTCACGGTAAGAGTGCTGCCATCATGACTCCATCCCGGCGCGCCAAAAACATACATAAATTTATGTCCCCAATTTTTAGATTTTTTGGTATCCTCCCAAATGTTTTTATACTCGTGGGTTAGGATTACCCAGAGGTTGTAAGAGTTTGGCGGTGTTGAAACTCCATATTCAATATCTATTTCAGGATCAAGTTCTTTCCATGTGCCAAAAATTCTATCGAAAACATTGAGGAATCCACCATGGTTTTTATCCATATATTCCAGGTTTTTAGCGTGGTGAACCTGGTGCATGGTATGCGTATTTAGAAAGCGCTCTATAATCCCCATTTTTGGAATGTATTGGCTGTGTAACTGAAATTGCCATAAGGCTTCAATCCCAAGGCATACCACAAGCATTTCAGGAGGAAAACCTATCATCACGATCCATACATAAAAGAAAGGTTTATATAATATTGTGAACCAGCCATTTCGAACCGCGGTCCCCAGGTTAAAATTATCGGAAGAATGGTGCACGATATGCGCTGCCCAAAGAAACCGCACCATATGGTTTTGACGGTGAAACCAGTAATAGGTATAATCGTCTAAAAGCATGCAGAATATCCAAACATACCATACATATCCAAAAGATTCCCATCCCATGATATTGGTGCGTACCCCTGAAACAATCGGATTAAAAAACTCATAAACATAGCTGAAGATAAGGATTGCTGATATCGTTTTAATAAGTGCTGCGATTACTGCAGAACCAATTCCGAGGGAAAGACTTGATAATAAATCTTTCCAGTTATACAGGGCTTTTTTATCGTGGGTTTTACTGTAAGTAAGTTCTAACAGGATGAGTCCCAAAAAGCAAGGCACCCCATAAACAAGGGGATTTGTGAAGTCCATTTTTCTTTTTTTAATGCCAGCAATTTTGGCTTTTGCACAAAAATAATGAATAAAGAGCAAGTAAAACCCTTTATTGGGTATAATTGACTATTATGTTTTTGATTGATACCTTTAAACCCAAAAAAATAAATAGCTTTCTAGTAATTTCTTAAATCTGCAGTTTCATCAACTCTTTATAATTTTTGGAAAGGCGCTTTAAAAGAATTCCATAAAGCAGCCGGTAGAACAACCATATAATACCCAGGAAAACAAGGATTAAAATAGTGGTCATTCCTATAAACAGGAGCCATTGGTTCAAATTAAATTCGTACGATATTTCTGCTTCGGGAACAGCAGTGGTCATGTGATAATTAAATGTGAAATATAAATAAACAAGGGAGGTTATGGCTGTGGATATAATAACATAACCAATATAATATTTAACCGTTTTTCGGGTTTTTAGTATGTTTTTCATCAAGGTTGCAGAATCATCCGTGGATGAAATTTTAATATAATTTCTATAAAACTGCCATATGAAAAAGAATGTGATCGCATAGCCAACCATATATACACCTATGGTAAATTCCTTCAGGTTGATAAGTTCCATTTCTTTCCAGTATTCTTCATCGGCAAGAAAAATGTTTAAAATTGCCCAGAATAGAAATTCCAGTATACTTATTACAAAGATCCATTTTACTATAGAAGAAGATCGTTTCCAAATCATCTTACTAAGCGCTTCGTAACTTAGCCTGGGATAATTCTCTTCCTGTTTTTTCCAGTCTTGTTTTAAAAGATCTAATTCGTCCATGCTTAGGGATTTAATATTTTTTTAAGCTTTGTCTTAACTCTGTTCATCTTCACTCTTGCATTTACTTCGCTTATACCAAGGGTTTCTGAAATTTCCTTATAATTTTTGTCTTCCAGATATAAAAAGACCAGTGCTTTGTCGATATCATTTAATTCCTTTACAGCACTGTATAATAAGGTTAATTGTTTTTCTGCTTCCCCATCATATTCTTCGGCTTGTATCCTGAAATGAACAGAATCATAATCGGTTGTTTGTATTCCCCGTTTTTTCTTTCGGTAAAGGGTAATTGCTGTATTCAAAGCAACCCGATACATCCAGGTACTGAATTTAGCGTCCCCCCTGAACTTGGGGTAGGCTTTCCATAGCTGAATGGTGATCTCCTGAAATAAATCGTTGTGCGCTGCCTGATCGTTTGTGTAGATCCGACAAATTTTGTGCACAATATTCTGATGCTTTTCCAGGTTGGTTACAAACTGATGTTCGAGTTCTTTATCCACTAAATTTGGCTAGTAACAGGTTAGTCTTAAATTGTAGGGCTATGTTACAAAGGTGCGAAAAATATGTTGGTTCGTTTTTAATTATGTAAAAGGGAAAATTAAGGCCTGTTTAATATTTTACTAACTTTAGTGTTTCATATATTTTACCGGTGAAACCGAAGTCTTAACTTAAAAAAAAACTATGAATATTCCTGAAACAAAATTGCCACGGGTTGTGATTATAGGAGGTGGATTTGCAGGTATTTCCCTTGCTCAAAAATTATTAAAACTACCGCTGCAAACCGTATTGCTGGACAGGCATAATTATCATACGTTTCAGCCATTGTTATACCAGGTTTCCACCTCTGGCCTGGAACCGGACTCAATAGCCTATCCTTTGCGAAAAATTACAAGGCTTCATGGCGGAGGTTATTTCAGAATGGGGGAAGTAACAGGAATTGATGCTGAACATAATATCGTTCATTCCGATATTGGCGATTTAAATTATGATTATCTGGTGATCGCCACGGGCTCCAAAACAAATTTCTTCGGAAATAAAAGCATCGAAGACAATGCCATGTGGATGAAAACCGTTCCCCAGGCTTTAAATATTAGGAGTTTGATACTTGAAAATTTGGAACAGGCTGTAATTACAGAAGATCCCGAAAAGAGAATGGCACTCCTTAATTTTGTTCTTGCCGGTGCTGGTCCTACCGGGGTAGAATTAAGCGGTGCCATCGCCGAATTGCGTAATCATGTAGTTCCTAAGGATTATCCTGATATTGCTTCCCATGAGATGCAAATCCATTTACTGGAAGGTCTTGACCGGGTTTTGCCTCCAATGAGTGAAAAAGCATCCAAAAATGCGCAGCAGTTCCTTGAGGAATTAGGGGTACAAATCCACCTTAATACTATGGTTGAAAGTTACGATGGGCATCTGGTGAAAACCAATACCAATCTTGAGCTGAGATCTGAAACCTTTATTTGGTCTGCCGGTGTTACAGGTGCTCCGGTAGCAGGGTTGAATGCTTCAGCAATAATTGAAAAGGCTAACAGGTATCAGGTGAACGCATTCAACCAGGTCCAGGGATATGAGAATATTTTCGCCATTGGAGATATAGCTATTATGCAAAGTGAGGACTACCCCAGAGGACATCCAATGGTTGCACAACCCGCAATTCAGCAGGGAAGCCATCTTGCCAAAAACTTCTCCCGACTTTTAAAAGGTGAGCAGCTAAAAGCTTTTAAATATTACGATAAAGGATCTATGGCCACCGTTGGAAGAAACCGTGCGGTGGTAGATATCGGGAAGTTTAAATTTGGTGGTTTTTTTGCCTGGTATATCTGGATGTTTATCCATTTATGGTTTTTAATAGGATTCAGAAACAGGTTTGTAACCTTCTTTAACTGGGTATACAATTATATCAATTACGATAAAGCAGCAAGACTTATTATAAGACCTTTCAAAGGTTTTAAGAAGGCGATGGAAAACAATCAGAAAAAGTCATAGAAAACGGAATAAAGCTATTTCAGGCTTTAAATACCCAAAAAAAATTTTCAGAAGTAACTTCTATTTTTAAGTAAAAGATGTTAAATATCAAAAGAATAAAAACCGCAAGGGTTTATTTTCCGTAAATAAGTATGTAACATTCAATGTTAGCCTTTTAAAGTGAAAATTTATTGTAAAAAGGTTTGATTTGTTTTTTTTAGCCAAATTAAATAGAAAGATCTTTTCTGCCCCAATATTCACCGATCAGGTTTTGATTGTTATTTGATTTTTTTTGGTTGGTTGGTGGAAGGTTTGTTCTGAAAAAGGGCAGACCTTTCATGATTTAGGAGTAAACTATAAATCCTATTGATCCCGAATATGATCAAAAGCCTGTCTCCATCTTAATCATTTATAAAGGGTTCATATTCCAGAAAAAAGGCTTCCATTAAGTTCATCCTTTCATAAAAGAATTCGAACACGGTGAGCCAGTCTTTTCTGTTATGGATATTGACATTATCCAGTTCCACAAAAATACTTGAAATCGTTTTCCCTTCAGGAAGAAGAAAGGATTCCGCAAAAGTTGCATCCGGCAAATAATCAGTAAGCAGGATGCTTTTTAACGCAATGATTTTTTCAAAATAATAAGCGCGTATAAGCGAATCCCTGGAAGAAATGTCCATAGATACCTTTGCCGTTCTATTATCAAAGCTGAATTTAAGCTGAAGCTCTTTCATCTTTGTATCATAGAGAATCCATTTTCTGGAATATTCTTTTCCAAAACCTGTCCAGAATTCCTCCCTGATATTTTTTGATTCTTCCTTGCTGAACATTCTATAAAAAATAAGCCAAACCAATGGCGAAAATGATTACCCCAAGTTTGGTGGCATTGAAAGAGTGATTTTTAGAGGCTTCAAATAAAATAGTGGTGGAAACATGTAGAAATATCCCTATAACTATTGCATTAATATAGCTTCCGTAAGCACTAATTTCCTGGAAATTCGCATTTAACCAACTCCCCAGCGGAGTCATGATGGCAAATAGTCCCAGAAAAAGGATGGCTTTTGGTTTGCCAATTTTTGAATTTAAAAGAAAAGCCGATAAAATTGCAGCTACCGGGATCTTGTGAATTACCACACCAATAAGTAAATGATCGCTGTGTTCCAGCGGGAAACCTTCCAGGAGTGAATGAATACTTAAGCTTATTAACAACAGCAAAGGGAATTTATTGGTTTTCTTATCCAAATGCATATGGCCATGCTCAACACCTTTGGAGATAAATTCCAAAATTATTTGGAGTAAAAGCCCCATCATTATAAAAATTCCCACCTGGTCGTTTCCGGAGCTGTATACTTCAGGGAAAAGTTCAAATACCGTAACCGAAAGGAGATAGGCTCCGCTAAAAGAAAGTAGAAACTGGAATCCTTTGGAAGAGGATGGTTTAAGGAATAAAGAAATTATAAAACCGATGAGTACGGCAAGTAACGGAAAAATATAGATCATGAATTTATAGTGCTTTAAACTTAATATGCGATTTAGCCTGAATTTTTTTTTATAGATATACCAGATAAGCCTGAAATCAGGTTATCTGGTTAGGCCGTAATTATTATTTCGGACAAAATTAATGTATTTTTGCGGTTATAGAATTGAAGAAAATGGGAAATAATTTTGAAATGGTAGCAAAAACCCTCTTTGGGTTTGAACCAATATTAGCTAAGGAATTAAGAGCCTTAGGTGCAATGGATATAAAGGAGGGCACCAGGAATGTTCGTTTTTCCGGAGATAAGGGGTTTATGTACAAGGCGAATTTGTGCCTGCGTACCGCTATTAAAGTATTAAAGCCCTTTAAATCCTTTAAAATAACTTCGGAAGAAGATCTTTACCGGGAAGTGAACAATATCGCCTGGGAGGACTTTATGGAGGTTACAGATACCCTGGCTATTGATGCTACGGTGCATTCAGAAAAGTTCACACACTCCAAATACATAGCTCAAAAAACCAAGGATGCAATCGTTGACCGGTTTAGGGAGAAATTTGGGCAACGACCGGATGTAGATCTTGATTTTCCAACCCTAAGGATCAATGTGCATATAGAAAATGAATACTGCAATTTATCCCTGGACAGTTCCGGGCAATCCCTTCATAAGAGAGGCTATAAAACCGCTACCAATATTGCCCCAATTAATGAAGTTCTCGCGGCAGGTTTGCTGCTGCTTTCAGGATGGGAAGGGCAATGTGACTTTTTGGATCCTATGTGTGGTAGTGGGACTATTTTAATTGAAGCAGCCATGATCGCTTCCAATATTCCGCCTAATTTAAACCGAAAAGAATTTGCTTTTGAAAAATGGAAGGACTGGGATGTTGATCTATATGAGCAAATAGAAGCGTCGGTATTGAAAAAAGTAAAAGACTTTCATTTCACCATAACAGGATATGATACAGCTCCTTCTGCCATAAGTAAAGCGATCGACAATATTGAAAATGCAAATCTTTCAGAATTTATCAAGGTAAGTCAGCAGGATTTCTTCGAGAGTGAAAAGGAGCGTGAAAGACATCTTCATATGGTTTTTAATCCGCCTTATGGTGAACGACTTGATATTGATATGCCTGTTTTCTATAAGCGGATAGGGGATACCCTGAAACAAAATTATCCCGGGACTGAAGCCTGGTTTATCACTTCTAACCTGGAGGCTATTAAACATGTAGGACTTCGTCCCTCAAGAAAAATCAAGATATTTAACGGTGCTTTGGAATCTAAATTTCTGAAATATGAAGTTTATGAAGGAACTAAAAAGCTACATAAAATGATAGATTTGCAGGATTAATCTTTTGCTTTTTTATAGAGTGGAATCAAATAGGAGATGGTATACCCATAGCCAACCCCAAATGAACTATCATCGTAGGTTCGGTTAAAACCGGGAATGGTGAGATTGTCAAAATTTGAGGGTGTGCTTTGGGTTACCATTCTTTTTAC
>JAWOHC010000085.1:0-6477 GCA_046496275.1 Gillisia sp. | reverse complement strand
GCCTGAAGAAGCTTTGATTCTCGCGGTTCACGAGGAAACTTATTTCCGGGAATTACAGGATTTAAGTCTGGATAAACGGGCCGAAAGAAAAATTGGTTTTCCGCTTTCAGAAGCTTTGGTAAACCGGGAGCAAATCATTGCCGATGGAACCATAAAAGCCAGTGAATTTGCCCTGCAATATGGAATTGCGATGAACATTGCCGGCGGAACCCATCACGCCTACACCAATCGCGGGGAAGCATTTTGTTTGTTAAACGATCAGGCAATCGCGGCAAGATACCTTCAGAAGAATAAACTGGCTGAAAAAATTCTTATTGTCGATCTTGATGTGCACCAGGGAAATGGTACTGCAGAAATCTTTGCAGATGATCCTTCTGTTTTCACCTTTTCAATGCACGGAAAGAACAATTATCCCTTTAAAAAAGAATCATCAAATCTTGATATTGAATTGCCGGACGGCACCGGTGATATTGAATATCTGGAAATTCTGAAAAACACACTTCCCGGTTTAATAAATAATGAGGCACCCGATTTTATCTTTTATTTAAGCGGGGTGGATATCTTATCCACCGATAAACTTGGAAAGCTTGGCTGTTCTGTAGCAGGATGTAAAGAACGCGACCGGTTTGTGCTTCAAACCTGTAGAGACCATAAAATTCCTGTTCAGGTGAGTATGGGAGGAGGGTATTCTCCGGATATCAAGACTATTATTGAAGCTCATGCGAATACCTATAGAATGGCACTGGAGATCTATTTTTAACCCTCATTGAGGGTCTGATTTCCCTAATTCCCACCCGTTCGATCAGGCCGAGATTACATCAAAAAATCGGAGATTGCTTCCCTTGAAATAACTCGTTAGCTTGTCCTGAGCGAAGTCGAAGGGCTCGAACTGACAGTTAGGTCAACCCGAGCGCAGTCGAGGGGTTGGTAGATCATCTAAATTATTCTTATGAAGCGCTATTATGTTTACATCCTCGAATGTTCTCTGAACGAGCTTCTGGGTGAGCAAACTTCCCTACCGTGCAATTTAGATATGAGTAGTGAGACGTTTGTTGTTTTTCAAACCTGATCCTTCCAAAGAGTATGTGCCATTCTTCACTACGTTCAGAATGGCATTCTGGGGAGTTTTTATCATTGTGTACCAGCAATTTTCTTTTTTTTTGTCATACTGAATGATCTTTTGGAAATCCTCATAAATTAAGTACTCCGGAAAAATAGTTCCCCGGAGTACTTAGTGAATGTCCCTTTTGAGGATATGCCTGGAGAGAATAAGCATAGGAGCTTATTTACCCATTAACAGCAACTCATTACACACAATTTCTGTAATGTAGCGTTTGTGGCCTTCCTTGTCCTCATAACTTCTGGTGGTGAGTTTTCCTTCAATGCCCACTTCTTTTCCCTTAGGAACATAATTTTCGATAATTTCAGCGGTTTTGCCCCAGGCAATAATATTGTGCCATTGGGTATCTGTAATCTTTTCGCCTTTGGCGTTTTTGTAAGACTCATTGGTAGCGATGGAGAATTTTGCCAGTTTTTTACCGGATTCAAGATTCAGGATTTCAGGCTCGTTTCCTACGTGGCCAATCAATTGTACTTTGTTTCTTAAAGTGCTCATAACGATAGAATTTATTGCAGTTGAAAATCATTGGTTCATTTCAACAGGACAAACTTAGAGCAGGCACCTAGCCTTAGTCGGTTGTGAAGGGTTTGTTTTCGTTTACTTTCGTTTGTAAGCGTTTGTTGTCGGTTAAAATTTGATAGTCAGGGTTTTTATATACTCATTTTAATCACATAAGCTATAAAAAGATCAGTGGTTTAGCCTCTATGTTTTTAATAAGACTGTTTAATGATTAAACTCACAAAGCTTTCGGATAAATTATAAGAGGAAATTCATTATTTTAGAGTGTCTTTTATAGGAAAAGGTTAAACCTAAAAATTTGCTTTCCCCAGATGCAGATTTGATTAGAAGATTGGTTGTACACTTTTAAAATACACCTGAACTATTCATAATTCGATTGAGAATGGAACAAGAGAAACAACTATCCGGGGAGGCTTGGCATGCGATGGAAGATTCCGCGATCTTCGATACGTTAAAAGCATCAAAAGTTGGCCTTTCCCCTGAGGAGGTGAAATCCAGGCGTGAAACCTACGGGGAGAATAAACTTCCGGAAGGTAAGAAAGTTACCATTTTGGCAATTATTCTTCATCAGTTGCTAAATCCGCTCATCTATATTCTTATCGCTGCTGCAATTGCGTCTGTTGCAATTGGGGAAGCGAAAGATGCAATTTTTATTTTTCTTGTCATCGTCATCAACAGTGCAATTGGCACCTACCAGGAATACAGTGCTGAAAAAAGCGCTGCCACATTGCAAAAACTTTTAAGAATTAAGGCGAACGTGCGGAGGGAGGGAAAACAACTGTCGATACCTTCTGAAGAGCTTGTTCCGGGGGATGTGGTTTTATTGGAAACGGGAATTAAGGTTCCGGCAGATATCCGGATAATCGAATCTTCGGGCCTTGAAATGGATGAAAGTTTGTTAACCGGAGAATCCGTATCGGTGAAAAAACAGATAGGCACCCTTGCTGAAAACCTCGGTATTGCAGAACGGAAAAACATGGCATTTGCTGGGTCAACTGTGCTATATGGACGCGGCTGGGGTGTGGTTGTTTCCACAGGTTTAGAATCCGAAGTTGGAAAGATTTCCATGCACGTTACAGGATCCGAATCGGCTAAGCCTCCGCTGGTGCAGCGAATGGAAAAATTCATTCAGCAAATCGGCATCCTGATAATCGTGCTCAGTTTAATTATTGGGGTGATGCTTCATTTCCAGGGATTAGCCCTAATGGATATTTTCTTTTTTGTGGTTGCTCTGGCGGTTTCTGCAATTCCTGAAGGTTTACCTGTAGCCTTAACAGTTGTTCTTTCTATTGCGGGCAAACGCATGGCAAAGCGCAAGGTAATTGTACGCAAGCTCAACTCGGTTGAAAGCTTAGGCAGTTGCACCGTTATTGCGAGTGATAAAACAGGGACGCTCACAGTGAACGAACAAACTGCCAAAAGAGTGATTTTGCCGGACGGGAGTATTTTTAACATAGAAGGAGAAGGCTATAACGGAGATGGTACCGTTTTCCGGGAAAATGAACCGGAGAGGGAAATAGCTTTTTCCGAAAACAGGGAGCTCCAAAAAATTTGCAGAATTGCAGTTTGTGCCAATGAAGCGAGCCTGACCAAAGAAGATAACAAATGGGTTCACCATGGGGATTCCATGGATGTCGCTCTATTGGGGATGAGCTACAAGTTTGGTTTAAATCCCGTTTCCGCTGAAAAAGATCAACCTGATTTAATTCCGTACGAATCGGAACGGAAATTTTCCGCAGCATTCTGTGAAAATGCTAATATCGATTTAAAAGGTGCTGTGGAAACCGTTCTTGATTTTTGTGATACCATGTCTATTGATGGTTCCCCTGTTGAACTTGACAGGGATTTAATTTTGGAGCAGGCCGATAAATTGGCTAAACAAGGATATAGGGTTCTTGCTTTTGCCAACAGGAAAAGTCCCGATTATGAAAAGAAAAAAAATTATGAACCAGAAGATATTCCAACGCTCACTTTTTACGGGCTTGTTGGCTTTATCGATCCCTTGCGCAAGGAGGCCAGGGGATCTGTAGAACTATGCAAGAAAGCAGGGATTAAGGTAATTATGATCACCGGAGATCACCCCTCCACAGCCAAAACACTCGCATGCGAACTGGGTATTGCCAATGAGGATACCAAAGTGATAAACGGAAAAATGCTCGAGGAAGCTGATTCCCCAAATACTAAAAAGTATAAAGACCTTGTAGCAGATGCTACTGTATTTGCCAGGGTATCCCCATCGCAAAAATTGGAGATCGTAGGTGTTTTAATTGATAATGGAGAATTTGTGGCGGTCACCGGCGATGGGGTAAACGATGCCCCTGCTTTAAAAAGGGCAAATATAGGGGTGGCTATGGGTTCCGGGACAGATGTCGCAAAAGAAGTAGGATCGATGATTGTTGTAGACGATAACTTCTCTTCGATTGTTGCCGGGGTAGAAGAGGGGAGGTTTGCATTTGACAATGTTCGGAAAGTGATTTATCTGCTTATTTCTACCGGAGCTGCGGAAGTGATTTTCTTTATTTTTTCAATCCTGGCGGGACTTCCACTTCCCTTGCTGGCCGTGCAGCTACTTTGGCTTAACCTTGTAACCAACGGGATTCAGCATGTTGCCCTGGCTTTTGAGAAAGGGGAATCCGGAGCCATGAAGCGAAAACCAAGAAGTCCATCAGAGAAAATTTTTAATCCGTTAATGGTGAAGCAAACCCTGGTTTCAAGCTTTACCATAGGAATCATAGTTTTTGGATTCTGGTATTGGCTTAACAAGTATACTGAAATGGATGAAGCATATGCCAGGAATCTCGTTTTGCTTTTAATGGTATTCATGCAAAACTTTCATGTTTTCAATTGCCGTTCTGAAAGGGTCTCCACCTTTAGAATACCTTTAAAAAGGAATATACTTCTGGTATTTGGAGTTCTTATCGCACAGGGTATACATATCCTGAGCATGCAAATTCCATTTATGCAAAACATCCTTAGGATTGAACCCATCAGCCTGAAAGAATGGTCATATATTCTGCTTCTGGCCATCCCCATAATTTTGGTGATGGAACTATTTAAACTATTCAATGCCAAAAAAGAGCAAAAGGCGTAGCCAGTTGAAATAAATTCCCGGAATTGATTTCAGATTTTATATATTACCACAAAACGAAAGACAACCAACTTTCCGCTATAATTTTAGAATAAAACAGAAGAATACTATGTCGTTTAAAAAATTGAATATCCCATTAAAAGAAACTCTGGAAAGGTTGGGTTATGAGGACCCGCTCCCGTTTCAAAAAAAGATTTTGTCTAAGATTAAAAGCGGAATGAACCTGTTTGGGATTGCTCCTGAAGGAAGTGGGAAAACCACAGCTTTGATTATAAGTGTGATTCAAAAACTGGAAAGTGAAGCTTTTGAAGATGCTCCAAGAGCAATTATTGTCGTGAAAGATAAAGAAGCAGCCCTGGAACTTGAAGATACATTTAAAACTTTCACAAGGTATATGGATCTCCGAATATTCAGTGCTTATGATCAACCGGATCTTGATATGCAAAAAGGGGAAATTTATGAGGGAGTTGATATTGTAATCGCAACTCCAAACAAATTATTTAAACTTTTTAAGGCCACGGGAATTAATGTGAGTCAGTTAAAATTATTCATTGTGGACGATGCCGAGTTTCTTCTTAAAAACAGCGCTTATAATGACCTTATTCGTATTCCGCCCCATATTACAAAGTGTCAGTATTTGATATTTTCAACGGAATTCAACTCCAAGATCGAACGCTTAAAGGATTCCTTTATGGCACATTCTGAAGAAGTGGTAATGAAACATCCATTAGCTTAATTTTCTTAGCCAAGGAATAAATATTTCTGAAGCGATTTTTGATAGTGACATCAATTTTAGAGTATGATCCGATTCCATATTTTAATAGTATTAATACTGATCTCTATGACGTCTTTAAGCGCACAGGAACTTTCTGTACATAGGTGGGAAAACAGGCTTCTCATTGTTCTTACAGAAGATCCTGTGGATATCCTCTATAAGAAGCAGCTGGAGGAATTAAGCAATTGCCGCAAGGGTCTTGAAGACCGAAAACTCCTTGTTTACCAAAGTACGCCGGATAAGTTCCGGGTGGGACTCGATGCTGAAGGCGAATGGAAAAATTCTTCGGATATTTATAAAAAGTATAAAGGAAACGAATCGGGATTTCAGGTGCTGCTCATTGGACTGGATGGTGGGGTAAAAATAAATCAATCAGAAATAATTTCCTGTGAAAAACTTTTCGGGACTATCGATTCCATGCCCATGCGGAAAGCCGAAATGAGAAAAAATAAGGAAAGATAGATTCAACATGAAAGCCGCAACTGTAAGTCAGCTTAAAAAGGAACTTTCCTATCGTTCTCCTGAAGAATTGCTGGAGATATGCCTCCGGCTCTCCAAATTCAAAAAGGAGAATAAGGAATTATTAACCTATTTGTTATTTGAATCTGCAGATGAAGCCGGGTATATTGAAAGTGTAAAAAATGAGATCGATTTGGAATTTGATGCTATCAATACCAGCAGTTATTATTTTATAAAAAAGAGTGTAAGGAAAATACTTCGGAACATAAAAAAATACAGCCGGTATTCCCAAAAAAAGGAAACCGAGGTAGAATTGCTCATCCATTTTTGTTCAAGATTAAAGACTTTTAAACCTTCTATCACAAGAAACACGACGCTTTTAAATCTCTATGAGCGCCAATTGGCTATGGATTAAGCCCGCCGCGCCCTTGCTCGTCGGTGAAAAATAACGTTGCCCCGTTGGCATGAAGAAATGCTCCAAACCATCGTTCGAAGCGGTTGGCGACTTGAACATCG
>JAWOHC010000063.1:0-2819 GCA_046496275.1 Gillisia sp. | reverse complement strand
CTAATATTAAATCCCAGCGGGACATCTGCTCTGAACCTTAATAAAATGCTTTCTTTTAAGAGGTCGTAATATTTTTTTTTGGCTTCTTCAAAGCTATAATCGCTTGGAATCTTAGCCACTTCAGTTTCGAAATCATACCATTTTTCAACTTCGAATTTTCCATTGGAAGTTTTCAGGAAATATCCGCCCGGGAGCTGATTGATATTTTCATAAAAAGTTTCCTCCGGCATTCCGTAGGAACCATATGCAAAGTAGTTCGCCCAGGTTTTCTCGTTTGGAAGGTCTGTTCCCGGAATAATTTGCAATGCTTTGATCTCGCTGCTAAAATAAAAGGAACCGTCCTGAATAGTATAATAAAAAGGTTTAACGCCAAAACGGTCCCTGGCCGCAAAAAGCTCTTTTTTTTCAATGTCCCAAATCCCGAAAGCAAACATTCCACGGAATTTTTCCAGACAGTTCTTTCCCCAGTGAATATAGGAAGCCAGCAGTACTTCTGTGTCTGAGGAGGTTCGGAAATCATAAAATTCTTTTAGTTCTTCCCTTAATTCTAAGTAGTTATAAATTTCGCCGTTAAAAGTCAAATAATACCTGCCGGAAGTATCGCTGAATGGTTCATTGGCAGCCGTGGAAAGGTCAATTATTGATAGTCTGTTATGCCCAATTGCAGCGTGGCCTTTATCGATAAAAGATCCGGTATGATCCGGGCCGCGGTGGACCTGCTTTTCCAGCATCTTAAGAAGATCATCTTCTGAAGGAGTTGAAGAGATTATTCCTGCTATTCCGCACATTTTGAATTGTTTTTTTGGATCAAATTTTAATATTCGGGAAAAAATCGTTGCTTCACGAATCTCAAAAGTAATGGAGATTGTTAGATAAACCTATAAGTCAGGGGTTCAGATTCTTTTTTATCGATTATTATTTGAAAATTAAAAAAAATCAAACACATTTCCGGCAATATTTTTTTTGATGGTTTCACATCCATAGTTTCCGAAGCACTGTAGGCGTAGGAATATGATGGTATTATTTTTCCTATTTTTACCAAAACATATTTTATGAGCCTTAAGCGACATGTCCCTAACTTTATCACAATCCTTAACCTTCTGTGCGGTGCAATAGCCACTATTTTTGCGGTGCAGGGCAATTTAGTAATGGCAGCCTTGTTTGTGGCATTGGGTATATTCTTTGATTTTTTTGATGGGCTTGCCGCCAGGGCGTTAAACGTAAAAAGCGAATTAGGATTGCAATTGGACTCCCTGGCCGATATGATCACAAGTGGACTCGTTCCGGGTATTGTAATGTTTCAGTTATTGATTCGGGCGTTGCCGGAAACCATAAAACCTGATTCAAATTGGGCCGATTCAGAGAGCTGGTGGGAATGGGATTTCCCCGCTTTGGCATTGGTGGGTTTGTTAATAGCCGCCGCTTCCGGATACCGCCTCGCAAAATTCAATATAGACGATCGCCAAACCGATTCCTTCATTGGACTTCCAACTCCGGCGAATGCCTTGCTTATTCTTAGTCTGCCTTTGATACTGGCTTTTCAGCCAAATCCCTGGGCGGTAGACCTCATTTTAAATGAATGGTTCCTTATTGGATTAACCCTGGTTAGTTGCTATATGCTCAATGCAGAAATACCTCTTTTTGCCTTAAAATTTTCAGATTGGTCCTTTAAAGCCAATAAGCTGAGGTATTTCTTTTTAGGCTTCAGTTTGCTGATGCTTATTTTACTTCAATTTATAGCGATTCCACTTATTATAATAAGTTATGTAATCCTGTCTATTATTTTTCCGGGAAAGAAAGAGGAGTTGAAAGTTACAGAATCTTAGATCAAAAAAAAGGCTCACAAATCCAGGGGATTTGTGAGCCTTTTTAAGTCTTGAAAACCTTTTAGGTTTCTGGTATTTCTTAATCGAAGATCTTCTTTTTTCTCAGTTCAAAATTCTGACCCAAATAGACTTTACGCACCATTTCATCGGCGGCGAGTTCTTCAGGTGCCCCGTGTTTTAGTATACTTCCTTCAAACATAAGATACGTCCTGTCTGTAATAGCAAGGGTTTCCTGCACATTATGATCGGTGATAAGAATTCCGATATTCTTGTTTTTTAGCTGGGCAACGATTCGCTGAATGTCTTCCACGGCTACAGGATCTACTCCGGCAAAAGGCTCATCCAGCAAAATAAAGGCAGGATCGGTTGCCAGGGCACGGGCGATCTCTGTCCGCCTGCGTTCCCCACCACTTAAAAGATCTCCGCGGTTTTTCCGGATATGACCCAATCCAAATTCTTCAATAAGGGACTCCATCTTATCCACCCGTTCTTTTTTGTTCATTTTGGTGAGTTCCAGAACGCTCATGATATTGTCCTCGATGCTTAGTTTTCTGAATACGGAAGCTTCCTGCGCCAAATACCCAATTCCGTGTTGTGCGCGTTTGTACATCGGGAATTTGGTGATCTCCATATTGTCCAGGAAAATCTTTCCACCGTTGGGCTTTATAAGGCCAACGATCATATAGAAAGAAGTGGTTTTCCCTGCACCATTTGGCCCCAGCAAACCTACAATCTCGCCCTGGTTCACTTCAATGGAAATTCCTTTTACAACTTCCTTCCCTTTATATGCTTTGACTAAATTTTCCGCAGATAACTTCATTTTCGTATAAGTTCAATAATATTTGAGGAGCTAATTTTTTTAAGATTCCAGAGGCCATATAAATTTAGATTAGACTTTAATCATCCTTTCCTGAAGCTGTTTTGGCAAAATACAAAATAATAATCAGATGAAAACCAGCTCAAAAACAACTTAAACCTGAGCACTATTTTCCT
>JAWOHC010000224.1:0-14365 GCA_046496275.1 Gillisia sp. | reverse complement strand
TGGTGTGTGAGCTAGAAACTCAGGGCAAGACAAGAAGAAATAACTTGTTACTAACGGGTCTCTAGCAAAGCTCTAAACATCGCAAGAGCTGATTCATACAATTTGAGGCCAGCCTGATACCCTTTCAGCCTATCTTTGCTCCAGTTTTTGAGAATCGGAAGCTTTTAATTCGAAAAATCCATGGCTTGCATTCATTTCGTCTACCCTTCCGCTGTAAAGCTTTTCACCTTTTCTAATGATCACAACGTGGGTACAAACTTTTTCAACTTCATCCAGTAAATGTGATGCGAGTAAAATAGTAGTTCCCTGGGAAGCAATACGCCTTATGATCTCTCTTATTTGATGAATTCCCTGAGGGTCAAGTCCATTGGTAGGTTCATCCAGGATTAGGATTTCCGGATCGTTTAAAAGGGCAGAAGCAATGGCAAGACGCTGTTTCATACCTAATGAAAAAGTGCGGAATTTACTGTCTTTCCTTTCCAGCAAGCCTACAATTTCCAGTTTTTCTTCAATTTTACTGTGATGAACTCCTTTAATCTTACACACCAAAGCAAGATTTTGCCTGGCAGTCATATAAGGATAGAAATTAGGATGCTCTATTATAGCGCCTACTTGTTTCAAGGCCTCATGAGTAGAATCTTTTCCGTCGAACCAGTGATATTCACCACTGGTTTTATTCACCACATTTAAAACCATTCCAAGGGTTGTGGATTTCCCACTGCCGTTTGGGCCTAATATGCCGTAAACGTTTCCTTTCTGGATTGTGAAGGAGAGGTTTTTAACAGCGATTAGCGGACCATATTTTTTGGTGAGGTTATTTAGTGTAAGAATTGTCTCCAAGGGATGCTTAGTTTTACCATGTGACGCCGAAGTTAACGTTTTGTTACAGGCTAAGTGAATCAGAACTTGTATTTTTGAAAAAAACCATTACATGGAAGAAAAGTTAATGTCCAGGAAAAAACCTTCCTTTCCCATAAATGATAGATTTAACACCTACCTCACAAAATACAATCGGAACACAAAAATCCCCGTATTTTACGATGATTTACTTCGGTTTGCCGGCTGTATTACGGTTTTTGACCGCCACGATGAAGATACGCTTTGGGTGCGCTGTTATTATGCAGATTCAGAACGGATCGAGCTGGATGAATCCCTGAAGCATATTTATACGATCCTGCATTCCGATGGAAATGTAGATTCGCTGGAATTTTTGAATGTGGATGCCATTGATTACTGCACCTTTGGAAATTCAAAGCCTTTCCGCATCCGTGTGCGAAATATTTTGAATGATGTTACTACCTATTTCTATGTTAAAATTGCTGATGCCTCGCGAATTTATGGCCTGGAAATCGAACATATACTTTCCCCTCACCGAATCAATTTTGTGGTTTACAAGGACACTTTAATCGAAGCACATATTGCCGGGATTCCTGGAGATGTCTTTATAGAAGATGAATTGCCTCATTGTGATGAAGGAGCAAAAACACAAATAGCAAAGCAGTTTGTGAAATTCAATGAGCGTTGTACGCTTCGTTTGCTAGGGGATATGCGTTCCTATAATTATGTGGTGATTCCAACCCACGATTTTGACCATGTAGATTATACCATTCGTGCCATCGATTTCGATCAGCAAAGTTATGAGGGGAATCTAAAAGTTTACAGGCCACAGTTTTTCAAGGAAAACTTTAAAATGGTACAATTGGTTGCCGATAAACTACAGGCAGATTCCATAGAACAATATCGCAGGGAGGAACGGTCCCTGCTGGCCAAAAGAATGATCAATGCCAAAACCCGCTATAAAGAACTCATACGTTGTATGATAAACGATCATGTGTCTACACCGGAAAATGTAAGGCAATTGCGAAAAGATCTTTATGATTTTACCAGCGATATGAAATTTAAAAGGGCACGTACTATGGGACAAATTTTACGCACGGCCCTTGAATTTGTTAGGAGAAATTATGAAGATGTAAACACATAGTTTTATACGTGAGAAACCAACTTTTACTGAAACTTGGAAAAGTTTCAGTAAAAGTTTAATTAGCTCTTTTCTTCCTTATTGAAATAAACAAGGTAGTAATACATCTGTTTTTCTTCATCCCAGCCTTTTTCCACGAATTTCTCAGCAGATTCCGGATTGATGAAATCCAATCGTATCTGTATATGAGTATCCAGATTGATGGTGTTTTTAATAGTTCTTCTGGCTGCTGTAACAGCCGTGTTCGCAATAGGGAAGGAAGTAAGGTCTTCAATTTTATATTTTGGCCCTTTGTCTGTTTTGTAATTTTTAAATTCCGGGATCAAATCTGGATTATCGATCACAGAGTTCATAAAAGCGGTTTCTTCAAATTCGTCATTTTTCGCGAAATAATCCACACTTCGGTTCATGAACATCACCTCTTCTTTTTTGTCTTCGGCTGGGAAAACCACATCTTTTGCGAAATTCTGACAAAATTTTAAATACTTCTTGGTGTAAAAATTATTGTCGGCCAGCACATCAACTCCTAAAAAGTTTTCAAGCCAGTATTTGGTGTCATATTTATTTGAATCCACAGAAAGGATTTTATAGCCTTCCTCCTTGTTTTTGTTGAAAATAAGGGCTCCTTTATCTAGTTTTTGAATATTGATCCCTTGCTGAATGATCATTTCCAGGGTACTTCCTTTTTCCTGAAATTGAAGGAAATCATGCTTTAATTCAGATTTGAAAATTCCTATTGCTGAAACTTTCTCGTTATCCAACAACATATTTTCAAAATAAACCACATATACTTCCCCACTTTTAATATGTGGATGAGAAGACTGCTCAAATAATAGCGTATTTATCTTTTTGGAAACCTCGTGAACAGTTTCCGGCTGATCAAAAATTTTATTCGCTAAATTGAAAAGTTCATTGAATTCCAGATCTGTTTCGTGAAAAAACTGATAATAATTTTCCTCCTTTTCCCGAAAAGGTTTTAGGAAATATTCCTTGATAAGGGGAGTGATCTCATCGTTCAATTCAAAGGGTGCTGCTGAAAGAAATATATTCTCATTTCGGCTTTTATTTCCAACTCTGTGAATTGAAAGCGATTCAATTTGTGCGTTAAAGAGATTGATCATTTGAGAAAATAGTATTGAGATGTGAGTATTGAGTATTGAGAAAAAAATTAAAACAGAACAGTAAACTTTAAAAAGTTAGCGAATCCTTACCCTGAGCACATTCGAAGGGATTGTCACCCTGAGCCCAGTCGAATGGATTGTCACCCTGAGCGCAGTCGAAGGGTTAATTCCAGTTATCCTCAAAGGGAAGATCATCATAATCCTCGATATCAAAATCTGAATCCATTTCATCTTCTCCATATTCGTCTTTTTCAGCAATAAACTCCTTGTCCGGAGCTTCCAGGGGAATTTGCCCGTGCACAAACATTAAATTGGGATAATCCCTTCCTGCTTCCGGTTCTGCAATTTCTGCTAATTCAATAAGGAATGTCCACATGCTAAGAAAGTCGTACACATAGATTAATTTGGTTTCTGATTCCGAAACTACGGAGTCCAGGGTTGTTTCATTCATCAACCGGATAGCTTCGCCTCCATCGCTAAGATCAAATTGAGAAATCTCTTCTCCCTGATTCCAATCTCCATCGCTTAAATAGAACGAAGCCATCTCATTACCATCAAATCCGAAGGCATTGATAATTGCATTATGAAAATCTTCCAAAGTGGCTTCTTCTTCAATTTCAATGTCCCGGAAAACATCTTCGTTAGTATCTAAAATTATCCTGAATCTATAAATCATGCTATGTTTTTTATTTTTGATCCCAGCAGTGGGTTTAATATCTTGTTACGTACCCCGTAACTTCGAGGTATTTGATTCTATACTTCTGTGCTTAATAATTATCGGCTAAATCTATGCAGGGTAAATGTAAGTGCGGCAAGAAGGAAAAATGCTCCTACCTGGTGCAAAATTCCCAACCAAAGCGGCACGGCAAAAATAAGGGTAAAAACTCCCAAAACAAATTGTACAAGAACTAAAATTAAAAGCGCACTGATTCCGTTGCTTTGCGCCCCGCTAAGATCAAATTTCCGACTTTTAAACCAAATAACACCTATAAGAGCTACTACCAAATAGGCCAGGTACCGATGCACAAACTGTACACCGCTTTTTCCTTCTACAAAATTTCTCCATAGGGGCGATTGTTCTATATATACCGTTTCATGCAGGATTTTACCGTCATTCATCAACGGCCAGGTATTATGAATTAAACCTGCAGATAAACCTGCCACAAAGGCTCCCCAAATAATTTGGATCAATAAAATGGCCATGCTAAACCTTAGTAAATTTCGAAAACCGGTTTGTATTGATTTTTTATCCGGATATATAATATCCAATGCTACCCAAAGGGTAAAAGCAAAGGTGATGAATGCGGTGGTAAGGTGCATAGCGAGCCTGTAATGACTTACATCCGGTTGATCTACCAATCCGCTTTTTACCATATACCATCCTAAAAATCCTTGAAATCCACCAAGAAATAATAGAAGAATGCATTTTTTTAGAATTTCTGCGCTAAATTTTTTCTTTATCAAAAAATAAATGAAAGGAATAATAAATACGATCCCTAAAAGCCTGCCAAGTAAACGATGGAACCATTCCCAGAAATAGATTTGCTGGTAATCTTCCAGGGTGAAATCAAAATGAATATTGATCTTCTGGTATTCAGGAAATTTTTTATATTCTTCAAATGCCTCTTCCCATTGCGTGTGGGTAATGGGAGGAATTACTTCGGTTACCAGGTGCCAGTCGGTCATCGAAAGTCCGGAATTGGTGAGCCGGGTGATTCCACCAACAACCACCATTATAAAAATTAGAAAACATCCGGTGAGAAGCCAGATAACAACGGGTTTTTGGTCTTTTTTCATAGCGAATTTTTAGTCTTTCTAATTTCTGAACCTTACCAGAAAAACATTGATTAACATACGTTTAATGGCTACTCTAATTTTGGTGCTATCTTTATTTTTTTAGGACTCTGTTTTTTCGGTTTTTAAGCCAAGATCTTTCCCTTTTTGAAGCATGAAATTCCTCGCTGCTTCATATTCATTAGGAATTTCCCCTTCCAGAATTGCTTCTTTGATCGCATCTTTAATAATCCCAATTTCCCGGGATGGTTTCAGGTGGAAAGTCTCCATTATTTCTTCTCCGGAAACAGGTGGTTGAAAATTTCTAACATGATCCCGTTCTTCAACTTCCTTAATTTTTTCCCTTACTTTTTGAAAGTTATTATGGTATTTTTTAAACTTATTCGGATTTTTTGTGGTGATATCCGCTTCACAAAGTGTCATTAGATCTTCAATCTCATCCCCGGCATCAAATACCAACCTGCGCACCGCAGAATCGGTTACATGTTCATCGGCTATCACAATAGGCCTGGAACTCATCAATACGAGTTTTTGAACGTATTTCATCTTCTCATTCAAGGGCATACGCAGGCGTTTGAAAAGTTTAAAAACCATTTTAGCCCCTACGAATTCATGTCCGTGAAAGGTCCAGCCTATTTTTTTATGGAATTTCTTGGTAGGCGCTTTTCCAATATCGTGTAAAAGGGCCGCCCAGCGTAACCAGAGATCCTCGGTATGATTGGAAATGTTATCCACTACTTCCAGGGTATGCCAGAAATTGTCCTTATGTCGCTGGCCTTCTATTTCTTCAATTCCTTCCAGAGCGGTTAATTCAGGTAAAATAAGCGGCAGCAAGCCTGTTTTATGCAAAAGCGCAAAACCTATTGAAGGCTTTTTAGAAAGTACTATTTTATGAAGTTCGTCTACGATACGCTCTCCCGAAATTATTTTAATGCGCTCCTTGTTCCTGGAAATCGCTTCCAGGGACTGAGTCTCAATTTTGAAACCCAATTGAGTAGCAAACCGGATAGCGCGAAGCATGCGTAAAGGATCATCGGAGTACGTGATATCGGGATCCAGAGGAGTTTTAATAAGTTGTGAATCAAGATCGCCCAGACCATCAAAAGGATCTATGAGGTCTCCAAAATTGTTCTCATTTAAACTTAGTGCAAGCGCATTAATGGTGAAATCCCTTCGGTTTTGATCATCTTCCAAAGTTCCATTTTCCACCATGGGATTTCGGCTATTTTCATTATAGCTTTCGGTGCGGGCTCCCACAAATTCGATTTCCATATCAAAAGCCCGCAACATCGCGGTTCCATAATTTTTGAAAATCTGAACTTTGGGTTTATGTGGAAGTAATTGGGAAACCTTTTCTGCAAGGGCAATTCCACTTCCTACAGCAACAATATCAATGTCTTTTGGATCTCCGCGTTGTAAGATGTGATCTCTTACAAATCCACCTATTACATAGCTCTCAAGACCTATTTCTTCGGTTGCGCAGGATATAATTTTAAATATTTCAGGTTTGAGTGCGTTGCTGTAATTCTTGTTTTTGGGCATGTCTTATTTGCGTATCACTTTTACAGTTCTATCGTTCCCAATTTTAATTATGGACGATGGTTTATCTGATATTTTTGAATGGTACAAATTTACTATATAGTCTACACCTTTTAAAATTTCCGGGGCTATTTGAGCAAAAGATTTTGGAGTAGGCTCCCCACTGATATTTGCAGAAGTTGAAACCAGGGGCTTTCTTAATTTGTAAATAAGTTGTTCGCAAAATTTTTCCTTCACTACACGAATCGCCAGGGTTTCATCTTCAGCAACCAAATTATTTGCAACCCGAATAGGGTTATCATAAATTATGGTTGTTGGTTTATCTGAATGGTCGATCACATCATAAGCGGGGTCCGGAACCTTATCTACAAACTGTTCCAGCATTTTTACGCTGTTTACAAGGCAAATCATCGCTTTGCTGTCGGTTCGTTTTTTTAATTTATAAATCCGTTCTACTGCTTGCGGGTTTGTAGCATCACAACCAATTCCCCAAACCGTATCTGTGGGATATAAAATAATCCCTCCTTTTTTTAATACCTCCAGGGTATTTTCTATTTCCTGTTTAAGCGCTTCCATGTACTATGCTTTTATATTCATTTAATGTTTGATACGCCATAATTTCGGAGGTGAAATTACGGTGAAGTTTTTCTTTTGAAATATCTGTAAATTTAATCCTAAGATCGGGGTTTTTGATAAGGGTTAAAACAGCATCGGCTAATTTCTTATAATCATGAGCAGGAGCCAGAAATCCATTTTCCTTATGTGTGATCACTTCCGGAATACCGCCTACATCTGTGCTTACCACAGGGACCTTATGATAAAATGATTCGTAAATAAATTGTGGAATCCCTTCGCTTTCTGAAGTCATTAAAGAAATATCAAATTGCGGGATGAATGCGGAAGCCTCCGGAATTTTATCCAAAAGGCTCAGGTGATTTTCTAATTTTAAGTGTTTTATCAACTTTTTAAAAGTAGGAGTCAATGCTGAAAATGCGCCTATTTGAACAAAATGGAGTCCCTTGATTTTTTGATTATTTACCAGTTCATCGGCCACCCGAATAAAAGTTTTAAGGTCCTTTGGCCAGATGTGATTGGCGATATTTCCTATAATAAGCGCGTCCTCGTCAAGTTTTAAATATTCCTTTATAGAAAATGCATGTATAGTAGCTTTATCCCTTAGCGATGTGCCGTGATAAATACACTGTATTTTTTCATGGTCCGAAATGTTTTCTTCGGAAATAGCTTTTGTCTTTTTGGAAACGCACAGGATTTTCTTAAGTTTCGGGTAATTATATTTATACAAACTCGATTTACGGGCCTGGATAGGGAAGGAGGTTTTTTTACTAAAAATAAACGGGGGCAAATCCTCCAAATGATCACCCATTATAGCCAGGGTAAGGGCTGTACTATCGTGAATATGAATAAGGTCTATCTTTTGATTCTTGCAAACTTTTACAAGTTTTAAAAAATATCTTGGATCCATTTTAAAATCTAAATGGGCAGTAATAACCTTAAAACCTTGTTTTTTTAAAAGTTTTTGAAACTGACTATTATGTGGACAAAATATGATATTTACAATTTCAGGAGCCAGAAAACCCAGCTCCAAACAAAGATTTTCAATATGCTTTTCCCCGCCACCCCAATTTTTTACCGCAGAAAGATGGAGGATGTTCATAAATTATATTTGATATAATATGCAGACTAAATAGGGCGAAATTCAGAAAAAAATATTCTGGCAAAAATACTGATTTAAATTTCAAAAGTTCATTTTTCAATCTATTCTTCTGGCAAATTATACATTTTCAGAAAAAATTTAAGTTTTTGTCCACACCGGTAAATAATGGAATTGGAATTGTTTATTTTTGAACCATAAAGGCAAAAGATGAATATTTTACATGTTTCCGGATCTACAAGCTGGGGCGGAAATGAACAGCAATTATTATATTTAATCGAAGGACTTGGCAAATATAAAGTTGCACAAAGTCTTTTTTGTTTTAAGACTTCCCCTTTATTAGAAAAGGTGGAACATCTGGAGATTGAAATTTTGTCTATACCCAAATGCAGTCCTTTTTCCAAAAAATTCAGAAAATCTTTAAGCGAATTTGTCTCCGCTAAACATATAGATATTATCCATCTTCATACCAGCGATTCCCTAACGGGTTATGTGGTTACAGATATGTTTTACGGTCTTCCCGTTAAAACCATTTTTTCAAAAAAGGCGGTGAGTAGTAAAACCAGTTTTTTGAGTGCGTTTAAATATAATTACCATCATATTGATAGCATAGTTTGTGTTTCCGAATATGTGAAAAAGCATTTTAAAAAGGTGCTTAACACTAAAAACCATCATAAACTTGCTGTTATTCATGATGGTGTTGATGAAAATTTTAAGGAAACCCCGGTAATATTAAACTTAAAGGAAAAATTACATTTAAATAATTCTGACTTTATTATAGGGAATATTGCAAATCATACCAAAGCTAAGGATTTACCTGTGATGGTTGAAACCCTTAATCACCTGGTGAATACTTTAAAATTAAGTGATGTGCATCTGGTTCAAATTGGAAATTTTTCTAAAAGAACACAGGCTTTAAAGGATAAAATTAAAGAATATGGTTTAGAATCTCATATTACATTTATGGGGTTTGTAGAGAATGCATTTATGCTTTTTCCTCAATTCGACATTTTTTTAATGACCTCAGAGCGAGAAGGCGGGCCCACTGTTGTTTTGGAGTCTTTTAAAAACAAAATCCCTGTGGTAACAACAAAAGTGGGTGTCATTGAAGACTGTGTGAAAAACGGGGAACATGCTTTTGTGGCCGAGGTAGGGGATTTTAAAAGTTTGGGGGAAAGTATTTTCACATTAAAGAGGGACAGCTTAATTAGAGAACAACTTGCCGCAAAGGCATATAAGCTTTTCGTTGAAAATTTTACGGTGAATCATTTGGTTGAAGCCACCTATACGCACTTTATTGAAATTATGAAATCTCGAAAATCTTAATATTTTAGCTTACTTTACATCGTATTATTTTTGTAATAAGATAAATTCTTCACTTTTTTATGAATATGAAATTTTCCGAAAAATATCAGAATAAAAAAGAGGAAATCCTCCATTTCATTCAGTTTTTTAATGAAGAAGGCATTTTGCTTAATGATGGAAAAAGGAACCTGCTTAAAATTTTCGAATTTGAAGGGGAAAAAATTAATATCAAGTCTTTTAAAATTCCCAATCCAGTTAACAAAATAGTCTATCGTTTTTTTAGAAAATCCAAGGCAGAGCGCTCTTTCACCTATGCTGAATATCTCATTTCAAAAAACATTGGTACACCCCATCCTATAGCTTTTGCTGAGAAAAAATCTACGTTCACTTTTCAGGAGAGCTATTATATAAGTGAACATATAAAGTATGATCTCACCTTCAGGGAATTGGTGATTGATCCCAATTACCCCGAGCACGAAGAAATTTTAAGGGCTTTCACAAGATTCACGTATGAATTGCATGAGAAAAAGATTGAATTTTTGGATCATTCTCCCGGAAACACTTTAATTCAGTTGCATAAAGGGGATTATAAATTCTTTCTTGTAGATCTTAACCGGATGAATTTTAAGAAATTAAACTTTGTGGATCGCATGAAAAATTTCTCCAGACTTACCCCTAAAAAGGAAATGGTAGAGGTGATGTCTAATGAATATGCTTCTTTGATCAATAAACCTGAAGCTGAAGTTTTTGAGGAAATGTGGATGTATACCAATGATTTTCAGAAAAAATTTAAGCGGAAAAAGGAATTAAAGAAAAAACTTAAATTCTGGAAGAACTAAATCATTCATTTTCAGGAAGTGTGATTGGCCTGTCAAAACTTGACAATGTGAAATACCCCAGTTTTTTTCTCATCTTATATTTCCTAAGCAGGTTGAGCGGTTTCTTTTTAAGATGGGATTTGTCTTTATGCAAAAACTCAATACAGGCATCTATAACCCGTTCGCTTGATCTTCCGTCGGTATATGGATGTGAAAATTGACTGAATTTTTTAATTTTCTGCATCAATTCTGTAGGAGGATTCAAGGCTTTTTCCAGCGCCTGTTCCATTTCAGACACCGACGAAATATCGATTAAAAAAGGCCCGGGCATATTGTTTTTGAAAGTAACCACGGGTTTTTCCTGAATAAGGAATTCTATTAATGCCGAAGTGGTATCAGCAAACATTACATCGGCCTTTTTAAAGAGCGGGATAAGATTTGTAGTGCTATAAAAGGTGAAATTCTCATTTTGAAGTGCTTCGAATTTCCGGTAAACAGACTCGTCCAGTTTAGGATGCAGGACAGCCATAAATTCCCATTTTCCAAGTTTTGAAAGCCGCTGCAGCTCTGCTACCACATCATCGTTTAACGCGAGGCTGTATTGTTTTGTAAAGGTGGAAGCGATTAAAATTACCGGTTTTCGTCCATCTATGCGGGGAATGATCGGAAATAAAGGATCCATTTTAGACCAGCCGGTTTCCTTAACATCAAAAGTTCTATGTTTTTCAGCCAGTTTTTTAAAGATTGAAGTAGAAGACGGGCCCTGGGTGCAGTAAAGGTCAAAAAAACCACGAATTTTAAACTGGTCGGTCCCTTTTCGTTTATTGGCTGGAAACCCGTGAAAAACCTGGACTTTTATTCCTGGAAAAAAATCGGGTACGCGATCGTTAATCGTTAAAACTACGTGGGGATTGTATTCAATTGCATTTTGAACTGTATTTAACAATTTACCGTATTCAGGAAAAAAAGCTTTGGTGTACTCCTCATCGGCGAACCATTTCACTTCAAACCCACGTTTTAAAAGCTCTTTTTGTAAGGGTTCCCCTATTGGAAGTGCGTAGGAATGACTTATATAAATTAAGAATCGATACTTCATGGTTTAATACGTTGCAGGAACTGATGTAATTTAGCTGAAATAAGTTCAGGTTTAAATTTGGTATAGAATTCTGCATTTAGCGAGTGTAATTCTTTTTTGCTTTTATTCAGAAAGATTTCAGGCATAAAATCCTGTAAATGTACTGAAACATTGGTGATCCCATCTTCATATACATTCCAGTGCTCCTTGTTTACTGAAGGCGAAAAGATGGCGAAAGTTGGTATTTTCAAGGCTTTAGCCATATTCACCGCACCGCCTTCATTCCCTATCAATGCATCGCATTGGGAGGTGAGCGCCATAAACTCCCTTAAGCTTTTTCCGAAAATGTCTAGGTGAATGTGCTTTTGGGTTTTTTCGTTGCACAACTCATAAATATTCCGGGCTTCATCCAATTGGGAGGGAATATAATTGAACAATAACTGGGCTTCGGTTTCTTCAATTATTTTATTTAGTAAAACAGCAAGAAATTCCGGGGGATAGGTTTTATGTTTTGAACTTCCCAAAACCGATATCATCACCAAAGGTTTTGCAGCATTAATTCCAGAGCTGGATATTATTTGTGTAGCAAAAGAAATTTCAGAAGCGGTAAGATAGATTTTAGGTTTTATTTCCGCAGGGAAATTTTTATGCAAAGGCTGTAATAATTGCATTCGTTTTTCAATGGCCAGGCCGCCCTTTGTTTTTGGAATTATATTGCGATCAAATACATCTGAATAAAAAAATCGGGTGTACCATTTGTTAAAGGAAATACGCAATTTTGCTCCTGAAAACCATGAAATAAAAGCAGTTCCTATCTTTGAATAGACATCAATTACTACCTCATATTTTTCCTTTTTTATTTTCTGAAGAAATGAAATAAAATTTAAAGGCTTTTTATCTGAATCTTCAAAAAGGATCAGCTTATCTATAAACGGATTATTTTCAACAACGGGGCGCGTATGGGGATAAATTAAATAATGCAGCTCAGCCTCAGGATATTTATCCCGAAGCACTTCAAATAAGATCGAGGATGTAAGTACATCCCCAATCATTTTTTGCTGTATAATTAATATTTTCATAAGCCCACCCCAACCCCTCCCGACGGGAGGGGCTTTTTTAAGAATTTTAATTCTATAAATTCCCCTTAGGGGGTTTTTATACCGCCACGTTATATTCCCTCAAGGCATCATTTAAAGAGGTTTTCTTATCGGTGCTTTCTTTTCTTTTTCCAATGATCAATGCACAGGGTACCTGAAATTCTCCAGCGGGGAATTGTTTGGTATAACTACCCGGGATTACCACAGATCGTGAAGGGATATACCCCTTTATCTCTTTTGGTTCAGTTCCGGTGACATCGATTATTTTTGTGGATGCCGTAAGCACCACATTGGCGCCTAAAACGGCTTCTTTTTCAACCCTTATTCCTTCTACAACGATGCATCTTGAACCAATAAAGGCATTGTCTTCAATAATTACCGGTGCAGCTTGTAGAGGTTCCAAAACCCCGCCAATTCCTACACCGCCACTTAAGTGAACATTTTTACCGATTTGAGCACAGCTTCCCACAGTTGCCCAGGTATCTACCATAGTGCCCTCATCTACATAAGCTCCAATATTTACATAGCTGGGCATTAAAATCACGCCGGAGGAGATATATGCTCCGTAACGGGCAACTGCGTTTGGTACGACCCGAATCCCCTTATCTGCAAATCCGGTTTTTAGTGGAATTTTATCGTGGTATTCAAATATTCCGGCTTCCAGGGTTTTCATCTTTTGGATAGGGAAATAAAGCACCACCGCTTTTTTTATCCATTCATTTACCTGCCATCCATTACTAGTTGGCTCGGCAACCCGAAGTTTCCCTTCATCTAAATGCATAATGACTTGGCGAATAGCATCGATAGTAATAGGTTCGCTCAGTAAACTTCTGTCTTCCCAGGCCGTGGTAATAATATCTTCCAATGATTTCATTTCAATATGTTTTTGGCAAATATAACAGCTTAAGACCAATTTTTGGGAGTATAGGAAGATAAACCTTATCTTCGCGTAAAATTTTCAATGGCACGGATTTTAGCATTAGATTATGGTGTTAAGCGCACCGGAATTGCGGTAACCGATGATTTTCAAATCATTGCCTCCGGCCTGGCGACTATTCCTACCAAAGAATTGATTCCTTATCTTGAGAACTATTTTAAGACCGAAAATGTAGAGCTCGTTCTTGTTGGGGAACCAAAACAAATGGATAATACTGCTTCGCATAATGAAGTGCCAATTCAGGAGTTTCTGAAGAAATTTCAGGAAAAATTCCCGACTATGGAAATGAAACGGGTAGATGAACGCTTTACATCGAAAATGGCTGTTAGAACGATGATCGATAGCGGATTAAAAAAGAAAAAACGCCAGAATAAGGCCTTGCTGGATGAAATAAGCGCGACCATCATCCTGCAATCTTACCTTTATAAATGATGTAGGAAAGAGAAAATAGAGCATAGAGAAAAGAGAAAAGATGAAAAAATATTCGTGCATTCGTGGCTAAAAATTCACAGCAATTAAAAAAATGAAAAGTTATTTTTTTAAAATTATCCACTATAAATTATAAATTATAAAATTTAAATGATTTTACCAATTATTGCCTACGGAGATCCGGTTTTAAGAAAGAAGGGAGCGGAAATCACTTCAGAATATCCAAACCTGGATAAGCTTATTGAAAATATGTGGGATACCATGTATGAAGCATACGGGGTAGGACTTGCAGCTCAACAAATTGGACTTCCAATTCGTTTATTTATTATAGACCCAAGTGCTTTTGGTGAAGATAAGGAATTGGAACTTGAAGAACAGAAGCGATTAAAAAACCTTAAAAAGGTTTTTTTAAATCCTAAAATTGTATCCGAAGAGGGAGAAGATTGGGCTTTTAATGAGGGATGCCTAAGCATTCCGGAAATAAGGGAAGATGTTTTCCGAAAACAACAAATAACCATAGAATATCAGGATGAAAACTTTAATTCGTTTCGTGAGGTTTATGAAGGGCTTGCCGCCAGAGTAATTCAACACGAATACGAT
>JAWOHC010000157.1:0-3280 GCA_046496275.1 Gillisia sp. | reverse complement strand
CCTTCCCTTCTTAATCCCATAGAGCACGGTGCCGATATCGTGATCCACTCCCTTACAAAATACATCAATGGAAATGGAACAAGCTTAGGCGGAGTGATTATTGATGCCGGGAAATTCGACTGGTCAAATGGAAAATTCCCGGAATTTACAGAGCCTTCTGCCGGTTACCACGGCCTTGTTTATCACGATGCTTTGAAGGAAGCTGCCTTTATTGCCAAGGTGCGTATCGAAGGATTGCGGGATCACGGAGCGGCTTTGAGCCCGTTTAATGCTTTTCAAATCATCCAGGGACTGGAAACTTTGGAATTAAGGATCAAGAAACACAGTGAAAATGCGTTGGAACTGGCCCAATGGCTTAAGGAACAACCGGAGGTTAAATGGGTGAATTACCCAGGCCTTGAGGAAAGTCCGTACTATGATCTTGCCAAAGAATATTTACCAAAAGGACAAAGCGGAATAGTGACTTTTGGTGTAGACGGCGGATTTGAATCGGCAAAAGTGGTGGCCGATGAAACCAAAATCTTCTCACTCCTTGCAAATATCGGTGACACTAAATCCCTTATTATTCACCCTTCCAGCACAACACATCAGCAGTTGGACGAAGCACAACAAAAAGCTGCGGGAGTTACAAAAGATCTTATCCGCCTTTCGGTAGGGTTAGAGGATATTGAAGACTTAAAAGCGGATTTAAAGGCAGCATTTAAAAATATTAAAAACCTTAAAACAATTTAAAAATGAGCATCGTAAATATAAAAGTGTCAGGAAATTCAAAACCAACCGAGCAGTTGGTAGTAAAAGCACAAAATTTTGAAATAAGGATAGGCGAAAACCAAAGTGATCCGGAACTGGAAGGACCATGCCCGGTAGAGTATATTTTGGCTGGTTATGTAGGATGCCTGAATATCGTTGGTGGTATCGTTGCAAAAGAGCTGAATATTGAAATTAAATCACTGAATATAGAAATTTCAGGAGCATTGGATGTCGATAAATACCTTGGTGCTTCAACAAAAGAACGTGCAGGTTTTAAAGCGATTGAAGTTACTGTAAAACCAATCTCAAATGCTTCCGGTGAAGTGATTAAAAAATGGATCGAGCTTGTTGAAATTCGTTGCCCGGTGCAAGACAATCTATTTAATCCAACCCCAATTTCCCTGAATTTGGTGCAAGAATTAAAGGAGCCGGTAGCAGCTTAGGGAAACAAAACAGGGATTATAATCCGCCTTTTGGTTGGATTGGAAGAACTGGAAGATCTGGAAATGGATTTGAAACAGGCTTTTCAAAGATCGATAAAAAGCTAGTATTGTAAGATGGAGGAAAGGATTGGCAAACTAATTCTAAGCTTGGTATTCGATGTACCTTGCCAGGAATAATTTCAGTAAAAAAATAAAAGCATGCTTCAGGAAATAACAATATCAGAATTTGAGAATAGCAAAGGGACGGTACAGAATATTCATTTAAGCTACCAGCTTTTCGGAAGGGAATTAGGAACAGCGCCTATCGTTCTGGTAAATCATTCCCTGAGTGGAAATTCTGAAATAACCGGAAAAAACGGATGGTGGAATGAGATCGTGGGCGAAGGCAAAAGTGTAGATCTCCGGGATTATACCATTTTAGCACTGGATATGCCCGGGAATGGGTTTACCGGAAAGCCGGCACATTTGCTCCATAATTATAAGGAATTCACCTTGCGGGATATCGCTAAAATATTTGTAAAAACGATTGAAAGGCTTGAAATAACCGAAATTTTTGCGGGGATAGGAGGGTCTATTGGCGGAGCATTGCTATGGGAACTGGCGGTATTAAAGCCATCCTTGATTCGGCATCTCATTCCTATCGCGACAGATTATAAGACGACTCATTGGGTGAAAGCACTGTGTAAAGTACAGGACCAGATCTTAAATAATTCGGCAGAGCCGGTGAAAGATGCCAGGATGCACGCGATGACTTTTTACAGGAGTCCGCAGTCGTTTACGGCCAAATTTGGGGATTTGCAAGAACCAATTTCAGGAAGCTGGGATATAGAACGCTGGCTGGAATATCACGGGAATAAGCTGGAAGAACGTTTTCAACTGGCTACGTATAAACTCATGAACCATTTGCTTACCACGATTGATATAAGCAATGGAACAGGAGATTATATAAGCGCTGCAGCTAAGGTAGCATCGAATATTCATATAATAACCGTGAATTCCGATCTCTTTTTTCTGCCGGATGATAACTGGGAAACTTTTGTAAATCTTTCTTTACAGAAGAAAAACGTTCACATTCACGAGATCAAATCGCTTCATGGACACGATGCTTTTTTAATCGAAAATTCGCAGTTGGCAGGGTTTTTAAACCCGATTTTTCAAAAAAATAAAACAACAAATGAAATGAGCATACCGGAAACCAAAAGCAAGCACCAGTAAACTTTGGGCCAGCGGGCAGGGATAAGCGAATTACTTCCGATAGCAATCCGGGAGACCGAATAAAAACAATAAAATAAACAGATGAAATGAGCATAACGGAAATTCGATGCAAATACCAATGAAGCTATGCGAATTACATATGCCAGATAAAAAACAATAAATATACAGATGAAACAGATAAACATCGTGCTCTTTGGAGTAGGTAATGTTGGCAGCACGCTTATCAATCAAATACTAAAGTTAAAGGAGCAACTTAAGGAGAGCGGGGAACTCGAATTAAATTTACCCATTCTTGTAAATTCCAATACCGCGTTTTTTGAGAAAAAGGGAGTCACAGCTTCCTGGGAAGCGAATTTTAAAACCTTTGGAGTGCCATATAAACTCAATGATATTATCGAGTATGTAAAGCGGCAGGAACTTGATAACCTGGTAGCGGTGGATGCTACGGCAAGTGAAGAATTGGTGGAAAATTATCCTCTTTTGATAAAGAACGGATTTCATATTGTGGCCGCCAATAAAGTGGCAAATACACTTTCTACGGAATTCTATCTAAACCTCAGGAAAGATCTGAAAAAGTACAACAAGCAGTTTTTTTATGAAACCAATGTGGGTGCCGGGTTGCCGGTGGTGGAAACCTTAAAAAACCTGTATGCTTCCGGAGAAAAAATAACCAGGATCCGGGGAGTATTTTCAGGATCGCTGAGTTATATTTTCAATACTTTTTCTGAATCTGATAAAGCTTTCGACGCTGTTTTAACCGAAGCCGGGCAAAAGGGGTTTACAGAACCCGATCCAAGAATTGATCTTTCCGGAAAGGATGTAGCCAGGAAATTATTGATCCTGGCGCGGGAACTTCAGCTGAAAAGGGAACT
>JAWOHC010000019.1:0-12698 GCA_046496275.1 Gillisia sp. | reverse complement strand
AGATCTTTATAGGCATCCGGGCCAACCACAAGATCAACGATTTTTTCCTCTTCCAAAAATTTGCTTTTCAAACGTTCGGCCATACATCCTAAAACGCCTACTTTCATTTTGGGATTTATTCTCTTAACGGCATTATATTTTTCTAAACGTTTGCGTACGGTTTGCTCTGCTTTATCTCTAATGGAACAGGTATTTACCAAAACAAGATCTGCCTCTTCTAAATTTTGGGTGGTGTTATATCCTTCTTCCTGAAGAATTGAGGCCACCACTTCGCTATCGCTAAAGTTCATCTGGCATCCGTAACTTTCAATAAAAAGTTTTCGGGTGTTTTTGGGTTTAGGCTCCAGTATCAGGGCATTTCCCTGTAATTCTTTATCTATGATCTTCTCCATAACTCCTTCTCAAGCGTTCGTTTGTTAAGCTTGCAAAGATAGCTTTTAGTTAAGTTGTGACAAAGTGACAGCATAGAAATTTAACCGATAATTTTAAGGAAGTAACGCGGATTTTTTAGTAAAAGATCAGCATATTTAAAAATTGCCCTACTTTTGCACCTAGAAAATAAAGATTTATGGCAAAGAATTTAGTGATTGTGGAATCTCCGGCCAAGGCAAAAACCATTGAGAAATTTTTAGGCAAGGATTATACCGTAGCCTCCAGTTTTGGACATATAGCCGATTTACCAACCAAGGAATTGGGCGTAGATACGGAGGGAGATTTTAAACCTAAATATATCGTTAATAAAGATAAGAAGGATGTAGTTGCCAAGCTCAGGAAATTGGCCAAGACCGCTGAAATTGTCTGGTTGGCGAGTGATGAGGATCGGGAAGGGGAAGCTATTGCATGGCACCTGGCAGAAGAGTTAAAACTGGATAAAGATAAAACAAGAAGGATCGTATTTCATGAGATTACCAAATCGGCTATTTTAAAGGCCATTGACAATCCAAGAAGTATAGATTATAACCTGGTAAATGCGCAACAGGCAAGAAGAGTGCTGGACAGGCTGGTAGGTTATGAACTTTCGCCTATTCTATGGAGAAAGGTAAAGGGAGGGCTTTCAGCTGGAAGAGTGCAATCTGTTTCGGTACGGTTGATCGTAGAACGCCAGCGGGAAATCCAGGATTTTAAAGCAGAAGCCTCTTTCAGGATCGATGCTGAGTTTACTACGGAAGAAGGAAAAATCTTCAAGGCGAAGCTTCCGAAGAATTTTGATACCAAAAAGGAGGCAGAAGATTTTCTGAAGAAAAATATCGGCGCCACTTTTAAAGTAGCCGATCTTTCAACGAAACCCGCAAAAAAATCACCGGCAGCACCTTTTACAACTTCCACGTTGCAACAGGAAGCTGCCAGAAAATTATATTTTTCAGTAAGCAAGACCATGACAATGGCGCAACGTTTATACGAGGCCGGTCATATTACTTATATGAGAACCGATAGTGTTAACCTTTCTGAAGATGCACGGAAAGGTGCCAAGCAGGAGATCATAAAATCCTACGGAGAGAAATATTCAAAAACCAGGCAATTTAAAGGCAAATCAAAAGGAGCCCAGGAAGCGCACGAGGCAATTCGGCCTACCAACTTTGAAAATCATACCGTAAAAGCCGATCGCGATGAGGAACGCCTGTACGAATTGATTTGGAAGCGTACCGTTGCATCTCAAATGAGCGAAGCAGAGCTGGAGCGAACCAATGTAAAGATTAATGCCGATAAACATAATAACCAGTTTACAGCAAACGGAGAGGTTTTAATTTTTGATGGATTTTTAAAAGTTTATCTGGAAGGAAGCGATGATGAAGATGAGGAACAGGAAGGAATGTTGCCTGCACTTAAGCTAAATGAGAAGCTTGAAAACAATTATATAACCGCAACCGAAAGATTTACAAGACCACCGTATCGATATACGGAAGCTTCTTTGGTGAAGAAACTGGAAGAACTAGGAATTGGCCGTCCTTCCACCTATGCGCCAACTATTTCAACCATTCAAAACAGAAATTATATAGAAAAAGGTTCGGTAGAAGGGATGGAAAGAGGTTATGCCCAATTGATCCTTAAGAATGATAAATTTAATGAAAAACAGCTATCCGAAACGGTAGGCAGTGATAAAGGTAAATTGGTTCCTACTGCGGTTGGAACTGTTGTTAATGACTTTTTGGTAAATCATTTCTCAAACATTCTGGATTATAATTTCACTGCCAAAGTGGAGCAGAGTTTTGATGATATTGCCGAAGGAAATGAGGAATGGACCAAAATGATGCGGGATTTCTATTCAGAATTTCATCCGCAGGTTCTGGATGTTGCTGAAAATGCAGAAAGAGAAGTAGGGGAGCGAATTCTTGGGGAAGATCCCGAAACCGGAAAACCAGTGAGTGTGCGGTTGGGCAAATTTGGACCTATGGTGCAAATTGGTTCTGTAGAGGATGATGAAAAACCCCGTTTTGCCGGCTTGATGCCAGATCAATCTTTAGAGAAGATTACCTATGAGGAGGCGATGGATTTGTTCAAACTACCAAAGGAAATCGGGGAATATGAAGGGGAAACAGTAGAGGTGAATAATGGCCGTTTTGGTCCGTATGTACGCTATGGTAAAATCTTTGTTTCTCTTGATAAGGGAGAGGATCCAATGATTGTGGATATGGAAAGGGCTTTGGAGTTGATTAAAGCCAAGGAAAAAGCAGATGCGCCTATCTATGTTTATGAAGGAAAACCTGTTCAAAAGGGCGTAGGGAGATTCGGTCCATTTTTAAAGTGGAATGATATCTTTATAAACGTTAGTAAAAAGTATGATTTCGATAATTTAAGCGATGCTGAGATCGAGGAATTGATTGAAGATAAGAAGAGAAAAGAAATTGAAAAGGTGATCCATAATTGGGAAGAGGAAGGAATCAGGGTTGAAAAAGCACGCTGGGGACGTTCCAATATCCTAAAGGGAAAAACCAAAATTGAACTGCCAAAAACAGTGGATGCTTCAAAATTAACTTTAGAGGAAGTTAAAAAGATTCTGGAAGAAAAAACCAAGAAGCCTGCTAAAAAGAAGCCGGCGGCGAAGAAGAAAGCTCCGGCCAAAAAAGCAGGAACTGCTAAAAAAACCACTACAAAAAAGAAGTAATTAATGGATTTTGAATTTTTAAATCCCCTGGAAGAGGGATTTCTTGAAGAAATTAATTCTTTTGAATCCAACACCCTAAAAGGGCAAATAAAAATGCACTCTGAGAAATCCGGAGTTCCGGAATTGGAGGGCATTAGAATTGCTATTTTTGGAGTTAAGGAAAATCGACTGGGAATTAATAATAATGATGAATTTCTAAATTTCAATGGGATTCGAAGATCATTTTATAGTTTATTTCCGGGGAACTGGTATTTAAACATTGCAGATCTTGGAGATATAGAAAAGGGGGAAACCGTAGAAGATACCTATTTCGCTGTCCAAACCCTGGTTGCAGAGCTTGTTAAGAAAAAGATCATTCCGGTTATTTTAGGAGGAAGTCAGGATTTGATATATGCCCAGTACCGCGCCTATGATACGATTTCCCAAATGGTGAACCTTGTAAATATAGACAGCCGATTTGATTTAGGCGATGCGGAAAAACCTATTAGCAACAGGTCTTACATTGGGAAGATTGTTGTGAATAAACCCTACAATCTGTTCAATTATTCAAATGTAGGATATCAAACGTATTTCAATTCTCAGGATGAAATAGAATTGATGGAGCGCTTGTTTTTTGATGCCTACAGGTTGGGGGAGGTGTCAAAAAATATTACCACCATTGAGCCCGTTATGCGGGATGCCAATTTGGTTGGAATAGATTTGGGCGCAGCGAATTCTTCGGTTTTTGGAGGAAATCATCAAAATTCCCCCAATGGATTTGACGGAAAAGAGATTTGTGCACTTTCCCGTTATGCGGGGATTAGCGATAAGGTAAGCTCTTTTGGAATTTATGAATATTCTTCAGATATTTCTGAAACCGGAAATATGCTCATCGCGCAAATGCTTTGGTATTTTATTGAGGGAGTGAATTACAGAACTGATGAAGACACCCTTTCAGCAAAAAAAGAATTTATAAAATATCAGGTGCCTATTGATGATGAGGTACTTGTGTTTTTTAAAAGCCCGGTAAGTGGAAGATGGTGGATAGAAATACCATTTATTTCCAATTCCAATACTAAACTAAAAAGGCATACGTTATTACCTTGCAGTCAGGAAGATTATTTGGAGGCCTGTAATCAGGTAATTCCTGAAAGATGGTACAAAACAAAGAGAAAGAACGAATTATAAAAAAAATGGCTAGTTAAGATTTAGTTGTATTTTTACCCAGCCTATTGTTTTTTATAAAATAATTGGATAGGTTTACCACCTAAATAAAATTTGCCGTAACCTGAAAGATATTATGAAGAAAATCATTTCGCTTATTGCCATTCTAGCGATTCTTACTGGTTGTAGCCGTGGAGATCGCGGACAGCTGGTTGGCGCACAAGGAAAAAAGTGGAATCCGGAGAAGCCTTATGGGATGACATTGGTGCCAGGTGGTGCCTTTATCATGGGTAAGGCTGATGATGACTTAGCAGACATGAAAAATGCTCCTCCCAAAACAGTTACCGTTCGTTCTTTCTATATGGATGAAACGGAAATAACCAATGCGGAATACCGGCAATTTACCAACTGGGTTCGGGATTCTATCGTTAGGATGAGATTGGCTATTGAGGCTGATTTTGAAGGAAGTGTAGCAGGGGATGATGGAATTGGCGAATATGCCTTTTTAGACAGTGATCCTGATAACATGACTGTTTACGAAAAGTATATGTATGATAACTATACCTCATTTTCTGAAGATTACCAGGGAAGAAAACTTAACAAGGATATTGATATTATTTGGGATACCCGTGATTATCCGGATGAAGCCTATACAAGGGTAATGGATACCATGTACATTCCATTGGAAGAATCATACAACGGGCAACGTACCATTGATGTTAAGAAATTAAAATTCAAGTACCGATGGATGGATATCCAGGCGGCGGCAAGATCTAAAGCTCAAAAACGTAGTGATTTTATAAGAACTGAGGAAGTATTGGTTTATCCGGATACAGCAGTTTGGATTAAAGATTTCACTTATTCCTATAACGAACCTATGCATAATGATTATTACTGGCATACAGCCTTTGATGATTATCCGGTGGTTGGGGTAACCTGGGAGCAGGCTAAAGCCTTCACGCAATGGAGAACCTTGTATCATAATGCCTTCAGAAAGAAAAAAGGAGATCACGATGTTCCTGGCTATAGATTGCCTACGGAAGCAGAATGGGAATATGCCGCACGTGGCGGGTTACAATCAGCTACGTATCCATGGGGTGGCCCTTATACAAAAAATGATCGCGGTTGTTTTATGGCCAATTTTAAACCTTTAAGAGGAGATTATGCGGCAGATCAGGCTTTGTATACTGTTGAGGCAAAATCCTATGATCCAAATGATTACAACCTTTATAACATGGCAGGAAATGTTTCGGAATGGGTGAACTCTTCCTACGATCCGTCTTCCTATGAATACATGTCTTCTATGAACCCGAATGTGAATAATGAAGATGATTTAAGAAAAGTTGTTCGTGGTGGTTCCTGGAAAGATGTTGCGTACTTTTTGCAGGTAAGCACCCGGGATTACGAATATGCCGATACAGCAAGAAGTTATATAGGTTTCAGGACTGTTCAGGATTATCTTGGTACGGATATAACCTTGAACCAACCTCCAAAAAATTAAGACCAAATACTTTCAACCTATTTATACAACAACCAAAAAATAATCTAATATCTTTTTACTATGGCTAATACGAAGAACAGAATGAAAATAATGAATATGGTGTATGGTTTAGGTGCATCCGTGGTGATTCTGGGAGCACTTTTTAAAATTATGCACTGGCCTTATGGAAACGAAATGCTAATACTTGGTCTTGTTGTCGAATCCCTCGTTTTTGCTATTTCAGCATTTGAACCTGTTGATGATAGCCTGGATTGGTCTCTTGTTTATCCTGAATTAGCAGGAGGAGTTGCCAATGAAAGAAAGAATATGATCGAAGAAACAAAAGAAACCGATGTTTCTCTTTCCAAAAAACTGGACGATATGCTTAGAGAGGCTAAAATTGATGCCAACCTAATGAATAGTCTTGGAGACAGTATCCGTAATTTTGAGGGAGCTGCAAAATCCATATCTCCTACCGTAGATGCGATGGCTTCTCAAAGAAAATACAGCGAAGAGCTAACAATGGCCGCTGCTCAAATGGAAACCTTGAATAATTTATATAAAGTGCAGGTGGAATCTTCTGCAAGACAATCAGAGATCAATCAGGAAGTGGTAAAAAATGCCTCTAAACTTAAAGATCAAATGGGGTCGCTGGCGGACAACCTTTCTTCATTGAATGGAGTATATGGGAATATGTTAACCGCTATGAACGGAAGAGCTTAAGTAATTAGTTGTAAAGACTAGCAATATTAATACTACACTAAACTAATTATACATGGCGTCTGGAAAACAATCACCAAGACAGAAGATGATAAACCTGATGTATTTGGTTTTCATTGCAATGTTGGCTTTAAATATGTCCAAAGAGGTTCTTACCGCTTTTGGATTAATGAATGAAAAATTGGCAGAATCTAACGAAACTACCACTCAACGAAACAGCGCTTTTATGGCGGGTCTGGAAGAGAAGGTAGGTGAGCAGCCCGCAAAGTATGCTCCTCTAAAAGAAAAAGCTGATAAAATTGCTGAACTTTCAACAAATTTGAATAATTATATTGAAGGTATCAAAGCAGAATTGATGAAGGATAGGGCTGAAGAAACCGATAGAACAGATTATGAAACGATGGATCGCTCAGATCAATTGGATGAGATTTTCTTCACCGGAGGTAGAAATACGGTTAAAGGTGAGGAGTTTATCCAGGAAATTGGAACATACCGTGATGGTGTTGCCTCTTTAATTGAAGAGGAGTTTTCGGTTATTGCTTCAAATGTAAAAACGGAATTCGCAACAGAGCCTGTTCAGGATAGAAATAAAATTACCAAGCCTTGGTTGGAATATCATTATCAGGGATATCCATTAATTGCATCGGTTACAAAATTAACGCAATTACAAGCAGACGTTAAAAAAACAGAAAGTGAAATTCTTTCGGCAATGCTTTCAGGGCAATTGCAAAGTGAAGTATCGTTAACCAATTATGAGGCGATTGTTGTTCCAACAAAAACAGCTTTCTTTTCCGGTGAAAACTTTACCGGTAAAATTGTTTTGGGTCGTGTTGATAAAACCCTAAAGTTTGATAATGTTGTTGTTAATGGAAATAAGGTTGAAAGCAACGAAGCCGGACAGGTATCTCTAAGTTTTCCTGCGGGGAATGTTGGAGAACAAGCCATAAAAGGTGAAATTCAGTTTAAGGAAGGTGACTCTGTGGTAAGTATTCCAATTACCAGTTCGTATGCCGTAATACCTAAACCTAATTTTGCGGTAATTTCTGCAGATAAAATGAACGTGGTTTACAGAGGGGTGAAAAACCCAATGACCATTTCTATTCCTGGAGTTGGTAGTATTACCGCCAATGCCCCGGGATTATCCCCAGCAGGTGGAGCAGGAAATTATGTTATGGATGTTACCACGCTGCAAGCTCGCGAGGTAACTATTAATGTAAGTGGGGACTTACCCGGAGGAGAAACTGTTAGAGACAGTAAATCCTTTAGGGTTAAGGATATTCCAAGCCCGGCAGGAACTATAAGAGGAGAAAGTGGATCGGTTAAAATGCCACGTAACAATCTTGAAATTGCAACCGTTGGAGCAGCGCTTCAGGATTTTGATTTTGATATAGGCCTACGTATTACCGGCTTTAGTTTTAAAGTTGCAGGACAGCCAACAATAAATGTGCGTGGGAGTCAATTGGATGCACCTGCAAAAGCGGCATTAAGACGTGCAGCACGAGGGGAAACAGTGCAAATTTTTGATATAGAAGCACAATTGGCTTCAAATACAGGATATAAGCTTAAAAAAGTATCGCCTGTATTTGTGGAGTTAACAAATTAAAAAATTCAGTACAATGAAGTGGAATCAATTTTTGATAGGAGTGTTTGGATTGTTTTTTTGTCTTTCATCGTATGGACAAACAAACATGCTAAACGCAAAATCTCCGGATGATATCGGAAAATTATCCGAGGCAGAACGCTTGGTTAAGAAGCAAAGCAAGCCATTGGAATATGGTTATGTTGATGAAAGGGATATCCTGTGGTCTAAAAATATCTGGGAAGTTATCGATTTGGATGAAAGAGTGAATTTTCCGCTTTATTATCCTGTTGACACCAACAATATTGGGACCAACCGAAGATCGCTTTACGATGTTTTGATGACAGGAATACGGAGTGGGAAAATAAAGAATATATACGCCGATGCCTATTTCAATGAGAAGAGGACACTGGAGGGTATTAGTGCTGCTATTTCCAAAATTGATACTACAGACCTTGGTGTTGAACAATACAACGCAGGAGAGCAAATAGATCAGCAGTTTATTAACAGAAGGGATATTACCTCTGCGGATATAGCTCAATATCATATTCGTGGAATGTGGTATTTTGATAAACGTCAGGCAGAAATGAAATATAGATTATTGGGAATAGCTCCGGTTGCTCCCGATGTAAATTTCCTGGATGATGAAGAGCCGGATCTTGTTGAACTTTTTTGGGTATGGTTCCCGGATGCACGGGAAATATTATTTCAGAATGAAGCTTTTAATGGAGGGAATACATCCCAATCGATTACCTATGATCATTTGTTGAATTCACGAAGGTTCAATGCTGTTATTTATAGAGAAGATAACGTGCAGGGAGATAGGGGAGTCAATGATTATATCACACAAAATGCATTTATGCAACTTCTGGAATCTGAGAGGATAAAAGAGCAAATAAGAAACTTTGAACAGGACATGTGGAATTACTAATGTCCATCCCGGTATTCGGAACCTGTTTTATTAGTGAACGATATATTTAAAAAATAACTTTTAAACGCTCCGTTATAACGGAGCGTTTTTTAATTGAAACCTATGTTGGATTATATCATTGTTGGGGCGGGTTTAAGTGGGATTGCGGTAGCGGAAAAATTGATTGATTCAGGTAAAAATATTCGGGTTTTTGAAAATAACTCCCAATCCTCTTCTACCGTTGCAGGAGGAATTTATAATCCGGTTATTTTAAACCGATTTACCCTTGCCTGGGAAGCAGATGAACAGTTGAAAACTGCCATTCCGTTCTATGAGTCCCTGGAAGAAAAACTTAAAATTTCTATCATCAGGGAAATGCCTATCTACAGGAAATTTCATTCGGTGGAAGAACAGAACAATTGGTTCGCTGCCATGGATAAACCTTCGGTGGCTGCGTTTCTTTCCCCAAACCTGACATCGGAATTAAACCCCAACATTCCTTCTGAATTTTCCTTCGGAATGGTAAAGGGCACAGGTGTTATTAATACAGAATTGCTTCTGGATACGTACAGGGAATATTTAATGGATTTGGATGTTTTCATAACTGAAGATTTTCATTATGATATGCTTCAGCTTAGAAATGGTCAATTTTTATATAAGGGATTTCAGGCAAAACGAATTATATTTTGTGATGGTTTTGGTATGACCAGGAATCCATTTTTCAATAATCTTCCGTTAAACGGGAATAAAGGGGAGTATTTAATTATCAAATCGGAAGCTCTTAAGTTGGAGGTTGCTGTTAAATCGTCTGTTTTTATACTTCCGTTAGGTAATGATCTTTACAAAGTTGGTGCAACCTATAACAATAAGGATAAAACTCCCGAGCCAACAGCGGAAGCAAAGGAATATTTGCTGGAAAAGCTACGCGCATTGATCACCTGTGATTTTGAGGTGGTGGGGCAGGTAGCCGGAATTCGTCCCGCAACATCCGATAGAAAACCACTTGTTGGAGAGCATCCCGAATATAAAGGAATGTTTTGCTGTAATGGTTTTGGTAGCCGGGGTGTTTTAATAGGTCCCACAGTGGCAAGGAATTTGATAGATTCAATTGAAAATGAGACACCTATATCTGCAAGTATCGATATCAGGAGGTTTACCAAAAAATATTAATCCGGTTTTTTATAATGAAGAAATATATTTATCCAGATATTTCTTGAAAGTCTTATAATAATAGGCATAAAGACCACCAGCGTACCAATTATGGCAATGAAAGTTGTCAAAAGTCCCCCTCCAAAGAAAAAATAAGTAATAATAAAAGCTGCCACCGCAAATGCAATTCCAAGAGCATAACTCACATACATTGCTCCAAAGAAAAAGGAAGGTTCTATCTTATACTTGGTTCCACAGTGCATACAGCGTTCGTGCATCTGGAAAATTTTGGTCATTTTATAAGGATTTGATTCCTTATACATGCTTTCCTCCTGACAAACCGGACAGGTACCGGTAAATATGCTGTATAACTTGGTACCCTTTAAGAAACTCATTTCTATTTTTTTAGCATCACAAAAATAGGCATCTTTGCAAAAATATTAGAACAATACAATGCTTAACATTCATAATTTATCTATTTCCTTCGGCGGAGAGACTTTGTTTGACGAAATCACCTTTAGATTAGGCGCGGGAGACCGTGTAGGTCTTATTGGTAAGAACGGAGCCGGAAAATCTACTATGCTTAAAATTCTTTCAGGAGAACAGGAAGCAAACACTGGCCAGATAGCCAAAGATAAGGAGCTTAAAATAGGATTTTTAAAACAGGATATAGATTTCATACAAGGGAGAACTGTTCAGGAAGAGGCACAACAAGCCTTTGAAGAGATAAAAGCCATTGAGAAAAAAATGGAATTTATCAATGAACAACTCACTACCAGAACCGATTACGAAAGTGAGGCTTATATGGATCTTATTCATGACCTCAGCGAAATTACCCACCAGTACGAAATTATTGGAGGATATAATTACCAGGGAGAAACAGAAAAGGTTTTAACCGGACTTGGTTTTGAAAGAAACACCTTCAATAAGCTTACGGAAACCTTTTCCGGAGGATGGAGAATGCGTATTGAACTCGCAAAACTGCTTTTACAGAGCAATGATATCCTTTTGCTGGATGAGCCAACAAACCACCTGGATATTGAATCTATTATCTGGCTGGAATCATTTCTTTCCAATTACCCGGGATGTGTGATTATTGTTTCTCACGATAAAATGTTTCTTGATAATGTTACCAACAGGACGATCGAGATCTCTTTAGGTCAGATTTATGATTACAAAAAGTCCTATTCAAAATACCTTGTGCTTCGGGAAGAGTTAAGAACACAACAGCTTGCTTCACAAAAGAATCAGGAAAAACAAATTGAGCAAACTGAAAAACTGATCGAAAAATTCAGGGCCAAAGCTTCCAAAGCTTCTATGGCACAGTCGCTGATAAAAAAGCTTGATAAAATAGACAGGATTGAAGTAGATGAAGATGATAATGCGGTGATGAATGTTAGGTTCCCAATCTCTATTCAACCTGGAAAAATTATTGTTGAAGGCGAAAATATAGGAAAAACTTACGGAGAACTTAACGTTCTTGAAAATATCGATCTTTTGATCGAACGAGGAAGCAAGATCGCATTTGTAGGTCAAAACGGACAGGGGAAATCTACCCTTGCCAAGATCATGGTTGATGAAATTTCCCATACAGGAAAGCTGAAGCTGGGACATAATGTTCAAATAGGCTATTTTGCACAAAACCAGGCTGAATATCTGGATGGTGAAAAAACGGTATTGGATATTATGATAGATGCCGCTACAGAAAAAACCCGCAGCAAAGTCAGGGATATGCTGGGTTCATTTTTATTTCGTGGGGATGAAGTAAGTAAAAAAGTAAAAGTGCTTTCAGGTGGTGAAAGAAACCGTTTGGCGCTTTGTAAACTTTTGCTTCAGCCGTTTAATGTGCTTATTATGGATGAGCCTACCAACCACCTGGATATAAAATCCAAAAACGTATTAAAAGAAGCACTCAAAACTTTTGAAGGAACCTTGATCCTGGTTTCCCATGACAGGGATTTCCTTCAGAATCTTACCTCGACCGTTTATGAGTTTAAAAACAAAAGAATAAGGGAATACCTTGGAGATATAGATTATTATCTGGATCAGAGGAATGTGGAAAACATGAGGGCTATCGAGAAACGAGATAAAGTCGCAAAAGAGGATACTAAGAATACCAATAATAAGCAGGCCTATAACGATCAGAAAAAATCCAAATCCCTTAATAATAAACTTAGTAATACAGAAGCTAAGATTGGGAAGCTGGAGAAGGAATTGAAAGAGAAGGACCTCGAGATGGCCCAGAATTATAACAAAGCCATTGGGAAACCTCATTTTCTGGAAAATTATAAAAAGAAGAAAAAGGAGTTGGAACAGCTTATGAAATCCTGGGAAATTTTACAGGAAGAATTGGAAACAATGAATTAGAGTGATATTTTGTCATTTTCCTCGATTATGGGTTAAACGTTTCCTGTTTTTAGAAGTCTAAGATGTAATTAAAATTAATTCATGCGTAAAATAATTCTCTCCATAATTGGAGTTTTACTTGTAATAGCGGCTGTTTTTGGTGCCAAGGCTATAATAGACAGCAATACTGTAGAACGACCACCTGTAAATAAAGTGGTTAATGCACGCTCCAGGAGGATGCTGCCAGCTGTGTCGACGGTGCCGCGCC
>JAWOHC010000427.1:0-4619 GCA_046496275.1 Gillisia sp. | reverse complement strand
AGCGATAACGGAATTGGTTTTGAAATGAAGAATGTAAAGAATAAGATTTTTGGTTTGCATCAAAAATTCCATAATCATATAGACAGTAAGGGAATTGGATTATTCTTGGTTCAGAAACAAATGACAAGCCTGGGTGGAACTATAAAGGTGAAAAGCAGGGTTAACCGGGGGACAACCTTTACCTTAACTTTTAAAGAATCAAAACCCTAGGGACAAGCCTTGGCAAAACTGCCCGTCCATCAGGCGGGCTAAAACATCAATGAGGGATTAACCTTTTAAAAGCCTGCGCTTTTGCTCTTCAAACTCTTCCTGAGAAAGCACATTTTGATCCAGCAGGTTTTTTAATTTAGATAATTCATCTGCCACACTATAATTTCCACGGTTATTCCCCATCGCTTTGGCTAAAGCCTCTGCACTGTTTTTTTGATTAGCGGCTTCTATATAAGTTGCGCAAAGATCTTTGATTTTTTGCGCATCACTTTTCCAAAACCCCCGAATTTTGATAGGATCATTTCCTGTACTTTTAATGGTGATTGTGGTTCCAAAAAGATGAGAATCTACCGTAATACCAGTGATATTTTTAAAATGCAGCGTTTCTGTGTCTTCAGATATGAGATGCCAGTTCCTTCTTTTAAATTCGATATGCTCCTCATCAATAAGCACTATATTTGGAGTGAAAGGGTTGAAATCGCTGCTAAGGAATCTAAGAAAATAACTGGATTTAAATATAACCGGATCAGACATATATTCATTTATATTAGGAATACCAAGGTATTGATTTAAAACCAAATTAAAGGTTTTCTCCATCCTGGAAATAAGAACAAATTCAAAGCTTAACTCAGTTACTGATTACAGGTCCCAAAACTTCCCAAACATTTTTGGCAAGGATCTTTTGCCCCTCCGCGGTAGGATGAATACCGTCTCCCTGGTTCAATTCTGGGTTTCCGGCAACATCTTCCAGTAAAAAGGAAATGAGATGAGCATCATTTTTTTCCGCCAGTTCGGGAAAGATATTCCTGAAATCTGAAGTGTATTCCTGTCCCATATTTGGAGGAATCTGCATTCCGGCGAGAATAATTTGTGTATCCGGGTTTTTCTCACGTACCGTATTGATGATCTCCTGCAGGTTTTTTCTGGTCTCTTCCAGAGGGATCCCCCGCAAACCATCATTGGCTCCAAGTTCCAGGACAAAAACGCTCACGTCTTGACTCAAGACCCAGGTAATCCTATTCTTTCCGCCTGCCGTGGTTTCTCCACTTAATCCGGCATTAACAACTTCATAGGAAAGACCTAATGAATCTATTTTTTGCTGAATTACAGCGGGAAATGCTTCATTAGGATCCAGTCCCATTCCGGCAGTAAGACTGTTTCCGAAGAAAAGGATCACCCCAGACTCACTTTTTTCAGGATTATCATTTTCTGAAATTTTTTCTGATCGGGTTTCCTCCTCTTTTTTTGGGGATTCACCACAGGAGTTTAAAAAGATAAAACTAAACAAAGCACAAAATACCAACAAGTTTCTCATAGCACAGGGATTAAAATCAAAATCTTTCTTTATTTTGTCTTTATTCAGAAAAAAAATAAGATTCGAAAGATGACAAAGATATTAAACGTTCGCAACTTAGAGAAAACCTTCTCCAGTGGTTCAAAAAAAATAACAGTATTACACGACATCAGTTTTGCTATAGAAACAGGTGAAACCTTTTCAATTGTGGGTCCCTCGGGAAGTGGAAAGACCACATTACTGGGGCTTTGTGCCGGTCTGGACCAGGCCGATTCTGGCGAGATAGCTCTTTGTGGAACGCAATTGAGCAACCTTACCGAAGATGAGCGTGCTATCCTTCGAAACAAAAATATAGGTTTTGTTTTTCAGGATTTTCAGTTATTACCAACACTTACCGCCCTGGAGAATGTAGCAGTTCCCCTGGAATTACAGGGAGCAAAAAATGCTTCCAAAGTTGGGAAGGAACTTCTGGAAAAGGTAGGACTTGGAGATCGTTTTCATCATTATCCGTCACAACTCTCCGGAGGAGAACAACAACGGGTTGCCGTAGCACGGGCATTTTCCAATACTCCTTCCATTCTTTTTGCCGATGAGCCCACGGGAAACCTGGATGCTGAAACCGGAGAGAAAGTAATCGACTTGCTTTTTAATCTAAATAAGGAATCCGGCACGACCTTGGTGATCGTTACCCACGATTTGGAACTGGCACAAAAAACCCAACGCATCCTCAGGTTGAAAGGTGGGAGAATTCTTGAAAACCCCATAGATACCGTATAATGAAAAGAACTAAAACCATTAATTCCCAAGCTAATCTTGGCTGGCTGTTAAAAATGGCCTGGCGGGATGGAAAAGCGAGCAGCCGTAAACTTATCCTGTTTATGGCCTCGATTGTATTGGGAATCGCTGCAGTTGTTTCCATACAGTCCTTTGGCGAAAATCTCAAGGAAAATATTTCCCTGCAATCAAAATCCTTAATGGGTGCTGATTTTAGAATAGACACCAATAATCCGCCCAATGAAAGGGTGCTTGAACTAATGGATTCCCTGGGTGGTCCAGATGCCCGGGAAATTAGTTTTACCTCTATGGCCGCCTTTCCAAAAACCGATGTTACCAAATTGGTTCAGGTACGTGGGATTGAGGGAGGTTTTCCATTCTATGGAAACCTGGAAACAGCACCTGAATTAGCTGCAGGAAGCTATCAGGAACAGGGCGCTGCTTTGGTAGATGCCACGGTGATGCTTCAGTTAGGAATACAGCCGGGAGATAGTATAAAGATAGGAACGATTACTTTGCCTGTTGCAGGGGCATTAAAGTCGGTTCCAGGCAGTACCGCAATTTTTAGTTCTGTGGCGCCCCCTGTTCTTATTCCGTACAGGTTGATTTCTGAAACAGGCCTGGTACAAACCGGAAGCCGCGTGGGTTATGATTATTATTTTGTTGCAAAACAAAATATGAGTATGGAACAACTCGATAAAAACCTTGGTCCCCTGCTCGATACCCAGGATGCCGATCTTGACACCCATACCTCCACCAGCCAAAGGTTGGGGCGCCGGTACGATAATTTTGGAAAGTTCCTAAACCTGGTTGCTTTTATCGCTCTTTTACTGGGTTGTGTTGGGATTGCGAGTGCTATTAATATTTACATCAAGGGGAAATTACGTGCAGTCGCGATACTTAAATGCATAGGAGCTACCAAAAGACAAACCTTCCTCATCTATTTAATACAAATTGCAGCAATGGGGCTTTTAGGCGGCATTGCCGGTACCGGTCTGGGCTTAATTCTTCAGCAATTATTCCCCTTGTTTTTAGGAGATCTCTTACCGGTAGATGTTCAAATGTCCTTTTCTCCTCAAGTAATCCTGATGGGATTATTGCTGGGGATTTTCATGTCGGTTTTGTTCGCTTTATATCCCCTGATGGGAACCTTGTACATTTCGCCACTACAAGCACTGCGGGTGCAGAATGAGAGCAAATCCAAATCGGGCAAAGCAGGAACCCTGGTTTTGTTGGGAATTTTCCTGTTTATTTTACTCTTTTCATATTGGTTGTTAAAAGATTGGCGGTATTCCTTCTCCTTTGTAGCAGGGATCATTTTTACCTTCTCAATTTTAGCTGGCATCGCCAAAGTCTTTATGAAATTAATAAAGAAATATTTCCCACATTCATGGGGATTTCCCGCGAGACAAAGTTTGCTGAATCTTTTCCGTCCTCAAAACCAAACCCTCACTTTGGTATTGGCAATAGGAGTTGGAACTTTTCTAATTAGCACGCTCTATTTCACTAAAGATGTTCTAATGGCTCAGGCAACTATTGAAACGCAATCCAACAGTCCAAATATGATTCTTCTCGATATACAGTCTGGACAAAAAGATGCTGTTGTCAAGACCATCGCAGGAAAAGACCTTCCCGTCCTGGATGATATTCCAATTGTTACTATGAGGGTTCAAAGCATAGAAGGAAAATCGGTGAATCAAATGAGAGCCGATACAACCTCTAATGTGAATCGCTGGATACTCAATCATGAGTTCCGTGTTACGTACCGCGATTCCCTTATCGCTTCTGAAAGTCTTCAGGAAGGCGAATGGACTTTCGACGTGCCGGATGGCGAAATGGTGCCTATCTCTATAAGCGATAATTTTGCCGATGACGCTAAAGTTAAAGTTGGTGATCAAGTGACTTTTAACGTTCAGGGAGTATTGTTAAATACCGTAATAGGAAGTATAAGGACGGTAGATTGGAGCAGGATGCAGATGAATTTCTCCATCGTTTTTCCTAAAGGTGTATTGGAAGATGCGCCTCAGTTTCGGGTGCTTACCTCCAATGTTCCCGATGAGGAAAGCTCGGCTAAATTACAACAGGAATTGGTGAAAAAATATCCAAATGTGACCATAATTGATCTTAGACAGGTGCTTACAGTCATAGAAGGCCTGCTTGAAAAAATCTCCTGGCTAATCAATTTTATGGCCTTTTTCAGTATACTTACAGGGATTATCGTTCTTTTAGGCGCGGTAAGGACCAGTAAATATCAACGAATAAAAGAAAGTGTGCTACTAAGAACTTTAGGAGCCAAAAGCGATCAGATTTTGAAGATTCTTGCGTTGGAATATTTATACCT
>JAWOHC010000426.1:0-2586 GCA_046496275.1 Gillisia sp. | reverse complement strand
GAAGCATTTAAAGTTCCTTTGATATAATAATGGAATAAGTTCTTTCCCCAGGTATTACTCACGTCTATTTTCCATCCACTTTCTGTTTCTGTCCTAAAACCAGCAGCAACAGAATTATCTGTAATTATAGAAGTAATTCTTGGTGTAAAACCATCAGGATAAATACTCACCACATTTCTCTCGGTTGGATTATTTCGAGTAAATGCGTAGGCATCAGTATCCCTGTAATTACGGCCACCGAAAGCATAAAATTGGGATTTTTCTGAAACGGGGACCATAATATTTCCGAAGAAATTGAATCCGTCTATGGCTGCTTCCCCAAAACCACGTCTAAAATCAAAACCCGGTCGTAAGGTTTTATTTTTACTGATATATTCTGTGGTGAAGTTGGCAAAACCTTCTTCCCCAATTGCAACACCATAGTTTGCGGTCACTTTTACAGAACCTCCATCAAAATCCCTGTCTTTACCTATTTGGTTTCCATCTCTTTTGGTATCAAGTCTGTTCCCATCGGTATTTGGAGTTCCAGCAGGAAAATCGCCATCGGCATTGGTGCTATAGAAACCGTAATTTACATTTCCGGTAAATTTTTCTACCTGATCGTTCAAAACAAGATTGATAACGCCGGCAATCGCATCAGATCCATACTGGGCCGAAGCACCATCCCTCAGAATTTCGATCCTTTTAATTGCTCCGGCAGGAATGGCATTTAAATCGGTTCCTGTATTTCCACGTCCCCTTGTTCCAAATATGTTGACTAAAGAAGATTGATGCCTTCTTTTTCCATTGATAAGCACCAAAGTTTGATCGGGTCCCAGTCCTCTTAAAGAAGCAGGATCAATATGATCTGCACCGTCGGATCCGGATTGTTTGTTGGCATTGAAGGAAGGCGCTGCATATTGCAGCAGCTCATTGATCTCGATTCTTCCGGTTTGCGTAGCAACAGAGGCTACATCAATAATATCAATGGCAACAGGAGTGTCTACTGCGGTTCTTCGCGGGCTCCTGGAACCCACTATCTGGACTTCGCTTAACGTCATTCCATCTGCAAGAGTAACGTTTATTAAAGATCTTCCAGCTACATTCACTTCCTGCGTTTCAAAACCTATATACCTAAATTCAAGGACTGCTTGAGGCCCCGCAATTATAGCATACTTACCATCAAAATCTGTCGTGGTTCCGTTGCTGGTGCCTTTTTCAATGATATTCACCCCGGGCAGTGGCATTCCTGAATTATCTGTTACCGTTCCCGTTACCTCCTGAGCCGATATGAAGAATGGAACAAAAACAGCCAAAATAAAAAGTAAAATTTTACTCATAGCAAATAGTGTTAATTATTAAATATGTTTCAAAAAAATAAATATACCTCTTTATTGTAAATAATTTATGAATATTTAACAATTTAAAATTGCAATAAAACCAACTTTACTTATAAAACATGAATTTTAATTTATTGAGATATTGGATTGGTTTTTATTGCAATGGAGAATCGCTTATATCCTAGTATTTTAAAGGTTGGGAGTTCCTGTCCCTGCTTAAACATATTTAAGAAGTAAGGACCAGGGAATATTTACATTTTCCAACTTTAAAACCTATCTTTGCAGCCGCAAAAACGGGGATCAAAAGTTGCTTTTGGAAAGGCACACAAATCGATTTGGATTTTAAAACCGATGATCCTTCCTGCTAACAGGCAGTGATTTATGCGAAAAAATCCCAATAACCATGTGGTTGAAGGGAAAAGTTCACAAAATAAAATAAAAATCTACTACATATGAAAGCTGGAATTGTTGGATTACCAAACGTAGGAAAATCTACCTTATTTAATTGTTTATCAAATGCCAAGGCGCAAAGTGCGAATTTTCCGTTTTGCACCATAGAACCTAATGTAGGCGTGGTAAATGTACCGGACAGCCGTCTTGAAAAACTGGAATCTCTTGTAAATCCGGAGCGGGTGCAACCTGCAGTTGTAGAGATTGTGGATATTGCCGGCCTTGTAAAAGGAGCAAGTAAAGGGGAAGGCCTTGGAAATCAATTTCTTGGAAATATTCGCGAAACCGATGCTATTTTACATGTCTTGCGTTGTTTTGAAGATGATAATATCGTGCATGTGGATGGTTCTGTAGATCCTGTAAGAGATAAGGAGACAATCGATATGGAACTTCAGCTTAAAGACCTGGAAACAGTAGATAAAAAACTGGAAAAGGTAAAGCGAGCTGCCAAAATCGGGAATAAGGAAGCTCAAAAAGAAGAAGCTGCTTTGCTAAAAGTGAAAAAAGGACTTGAAGCAGGGAGATCTGTTCGCGCCTTAACGGAACTTACTGCTGAAGAGCGGGAGGAATTTATAGCAAACCTGCAATTGATCACAGATAAGCCGGTAATGTATGTTTGTAATGTAGATGAAAAATCTGCCACCAGCGGAAATATATATGTAGATAGAGTTAAAGAAGCGGTAAAAGATGAAAACGCTGAAGTTTTGTTCCTTGCCGTTGGAACAGAAGCCGATATTACCGAGCTTGACGATTACGAGGAACGCAAAATGTTTTTACAGGACATAGGCCTGGATGAACCGGGATCGGCTAAACTAAT
>JAWOHC010000385.1:0-3670 GCA_046496275.1 Gillisia sp. | reverse complement strand
TCATGTGGTATTTATTCCTTTACAGGTGCCGATACCGGCGGAGCTTCAACGTTTCAGGTTAATTATTTTCAAAATGCGGCAAATCTTATAGAACCGGGAATTGAACGAACTTTTACCCTGGAACTTCAGGATCTTATACAAAACCAAACAAATTTAAGCCTTACAAATTCGGGCGGGGATTTGATTTATGAAGGGGAAATTGTAGATTATTATATTGCTCCCATCACTGCAACAGCACAAAATACAGCTGCCCAAAACAGGGTTACTATTTCGGTTAATGTACGGTTTTACAACTCTCTGGATCCAACAAGGGATTTTGAAAGACGTTTTTCATTTTATTATGATTATCCGGCAAATGTCCAATTAACAGGAGCTGCACTCGAAACAGCGCTGGAAGAAGTTTACAGCAGGATCACTCAGGATATATTTAATGCTTCTCTTACAAACTGGTAATGACTGCAAAGGAACTGACATATTTATTCGAAAATTCAACTTCCATTTCCAGTGAAGATACTTCAAGACTGGAACGTGTACTTCAGGAACATCCTTATTTTCAGGCGGCGCACGCAATTCATTTAAAAGGTCTGTACACACAAAACAGCCTTAAATATAATTCGGCCTTAAAAAAAACGGCAGCCTATACCATAGACAGAAGTGTACTTTTCGAATTTATCACCTCCAGGGATTTCATACAGGATAAGGTTGCAATTCAAATCAAAAAGCAGGAAGAGAATTTGAGAAATATCACTGTTTTTGAACCCCAGGAAGTTTTTGGAAGCAGGAGGATATTGATTGATGATGCTATCAAAATGAAGAAGAATGAATCTGAAAGGGTCATGGATCCCGGATTGTTTGAAAAACCATCAATCCATCCCTTAGAAGAAGAAATTCCTGAAAAAAGCAGTTCAGAAGAAATTCCTGAAGCTGGAAGTCCACTGGATTTTAATGCTTCCGAAACTCATTCTTTTTCAGAATGGCTTTCGCTAACGAAAGCTAAACCAATTGAGCGGGAAAATGAAAATACCAGTAGTATTTCAGATTCCAAAACACGAAATTTTGAATTAATCGATCATTTTATATCTAAAAGTCCGAAGATAAAACCCAATTCCCCATCTACTTCCAACAACCTCGCGGCAGACAGAGGCGTGCCTCCGGAGGCTTTGATGACAGAGACTCTGGCCCGGGTGTACCTGGAACAAAAAAACTATAAAAAGGCGATGCAAGCTTATAAAATTTTAATTTTGAAAAATCCCGAAAAAAGTGGTTTCTTTGCAGACCAAATTCGGGCAATTAAGAAATTACAAGAAAATAACACAGTACAAGAATGAGCACATTCACTATCTTTTTAGCATTAATAATTATTGTAGCATTTTTACTGGTAATAGTAATCATGGTTCAAAACCCTAAAGGAGGTGGACTTTCTTCCTCATTTGGAGGTGGCGGTGGTCAACAATTAGGAGGAGTAAAAAAGACAACCGACTTTTTAGACAAAAGCACCTGGACGCTTGCAACTTTATTGCTTGCATTGATTTTATTATCCAACATCACTATAATGGATGGAAATGCTCCATCTGAATCCAGAGTTATTGAAGGACGCCCTGCAGTGGAAACCAATGTTCCTGCTCCTGTGCAATCTCCAGTTCAAAATCCTGTGGAAGACAACAACTAAGAAATACCGTACTTTATATAGGTTTAAATGCCAGCTTATGACAAGCTGGCATTTTTCGTTTAATAATGTCAGTATTGCGGTAGTGGCATACTTTTAGTCACTTCAAGCAACATAGGAAATAAATTAATTAACTAAAATAAATTACACAAATGGCTTTAAAAATTAAACCACTTTCAGACAGAGTACTCATAGAGCCTGCTGCTGCCGAGACAAAGACTGCCTCGGGAATTTACATCCCGGAAACCGCTAAAGAAAAACCTCAAAAAGGTAAAGTTGTCGCGGTTGGAAAAGGATCCAAAAAACATGAAATGACCGTTAAAGTAGGTGATGAAGTGCTTTATGGAAAATATGCAGGTACAGAACTTAAGTTAGAAGGTAAAGACTATCTTATTATGAGGGAAGAAGACATCCTCGCTATTGTATAAACCGCACACCTGTAATTGTTTTATCGAAGGATTTTTCCGGAGATACTCAAAATTACAAAATCAACTATTTTAAATTTAACCAAACATTTCTGAAGGAGTAGTTTCTATTCAGAAATAAATTAAAAGTATAAAAAAATGGCAAAAGATATAAAATACAATATTGCAGCCCGTGATGGAATTAAACGCGGGGTAGATGCATTGGCCAATGCTGTAAAGGTAACTTTAGGTCCAAAAGGACGGAATGTTATTATAAGCAAATCATTTGGCGCACCAACAGTAACAAAAGATGGTGTTACCGTTGCAAAAGAAATAGAGTTGGATGATCCATTGGAAAACATGGGAGCTCAAATGGTAAAGGAAGTTGCTTCCAGAACCAATGACCTTGCCGGAGATGGTACAACAACCGCTACAGTTTTGGCACAGGCAATAGTAAAAGAAGGTTTAAAAAACGTTGCTGCAGGTGCAAATCCAATGGATTTGAAGCGCGGAATCGATAAAGCAGTTCTTGCTCTTACCGAAAATCTTGCAAAACAAACCAAAGAAGTTGGAAACTCTTCTGAAAAAATAAAGCAGGTAGCTTCTATTTCTGCTAACAACGATGACCATATTGGGGAATTGATCGCTGAAGCTTTTTCAAAAGTTGGAAAAGATGGAGTTATCACTGTTGAAGAAGCTAAAGGAACTGAAACTCATGTAGATGTTGTTGAAGGAATGCAGTTTGACCGTGGATATCTTTCTCCTTACTTTGTTACCAACAGTGAGAAAATGACTTCAGATCTTGAAGATCCTTATATCCTGTTGTATGACAAAAAGATCTCTTCTATGAAAGATCTTTTACCAGTTTTGGAGCCAGTAGCACAATCTGGAAAACCATTATTGATTATAGCCGAAGATGTAGACGGCGAGGCCCTTGCAACCTTGGTAGTGAATAAACTAAGAGGTTCTCTAAAAATCGCTGCTGTTAAGGCTCCGGGATTTGGAGATCGCAGAAAGGCGATGTTGGAAGATATTGCCATCTTAACAGGCGGTACAGTAATTTCTGAAGAAAGAGGTTTTTCTTTGGAAAATGCCACTCTTGAACAATTGGGTACTGCTGAAAAAATAGCAATTGACAAGGACAATACCACTATCGTGAACGGAGCCGGTGACAATGTTGCCATCAAAGAACGCGTAAGCCAGATCAAAGCTCAAATCGAGACCACCACATCCGATTATGACAAGGAAAAACTTCAGGAACGATTGGCTAAACTGGCCGGTGGAGTTGCCGTACTTTATGTAGGAGCTGCTTCAGAAGTGGAAATGAAAGAGAAAAAGGACCGTGTGGATGATGCGCTTAACGCAACCCGCGCCGCAATTGAAGAAGGAATTGTAGCCGGAGGTGGAGTTGCCCTTGTACGCGCAAAAGAAGCCCTGTTAAACCTTAAATCTGAAAATGCCGATGAAGCCACCGGAATTCAAATTGTAAACCGGGCGGTTGAAGCTCCCTTGCGCACCATTGTTGAAAACGCAGGTGCCGAAGGTGCTGTAGTGATCAATAAAGTAATGGAAGGGAAAAACGACTTTGGTTACGATGCCA
>JAWOHC010000384.1:0-2866 GCA_046496275.1 Gillisia sp. | reverse complement strand
GGCCATCGCCGCATGCAGGAAACATGGCAAATATATCGGCATCTGTGGCCAGTCGGCCAGATCGGGATGATCGCTCGGCCCCTGGCCGCAGATGCCGATATATTTGCCGTGTTTCCTGCATGCGGCGATGGCCTCGGTTCAATTAAGGTTGTGGTGGTTGTTCCGTAGGGAATTTCGGTAATCGCAAGGGTGGTTTTGTCATATTGGGAGATTTTGGCCCTTATACGAACTTTCCCTCCGCGTTTTCCATCATTATAATCGGTGATATCTGCTTCCCCGGAAGTTGGGAAATCGGGATAGATCACGAATTTTTTTCCTTTCAGGTGTTTTATAGACCCATCTATAAGCTCATTAAAATTATGCGGAAGAATACGGGTGCTAAGTCCTACGGCAATCCCTTCGGCTCCCTGTGCCAGCAATAATGGAAAACGTACCGGCAGGTTTACAGGTTCTTTTTTTCTCCCATCATAGGAAAGTTGCCAATCTGTAAGTTTTTGATTGAATACAACTTCCAAAGCAAATTTTGACAACCGGGCCTCGATATAACGTGGTGCGGCGGCTCTATCTCCGGTAAGCACATTTCCCCAGTTTCCCTGCGCATCTATTAAAAGGTCTTTTTGACCAATTTGAACCATGGCATCTCCAATACTGGCATCACCGTGTGGATGATACTGCATGGTGTGCCCAACTATGTTCGCAACTTTGTTATAACGACCGTCATCAAGATCTTTCATAGAGTGCATGATACGGCGTTGTACAGGTTTAAACCCATCTTCAACTGCCGGCACTGCCCTTTCCAGGATTACATACGAAGCATAATCAAGAAACCAATCCTTGTACATTCCTGTAACACGAATAAGTTGTTCTTTTGGTTGCTCCTGAATTTCTTCCGGGGTATTATCCTGATTTTCTATATCCATTTAAGAAATTAATTTATTCTTTTCCAACACCTTGTTTAAGGATTCTATCATTCCTTTCTTTTTCTTTCCTCCAAGGAAGGTTATATTAAAGCTATAGGGTCTTGGCCCTTTTTTTCTGCGGCTGCTGATATAAATTTTAAGTGTGGAATAAAATCCATAATCACGCACCTTATAGGCTATGAGTTTAGTTTTCGGAAATTCCGCCCGTTTCACGCGGTATTCCATAAATTTCGAAAAAAACACTCCGTTGTTTTTGAAATTAAGCGTCTCTCCATCGCTATCAAATTCAAAGAGCTGACCAATACGATGGAAATAGATCCCAAAAGCCAGTAAAATCAAATTTGGATAAAAATTGCTCAGTTTTACCGGGTTTTCAGGATCGGTATTCATCAGTTCAACATTCACAAAGAGATTGGTGACAAATGCAGCCACCAGGAGCATATAAATGGAAGGGACCATTCTTATTTCGGTGGTGTTTTTAAACCTCATAAGCTGCTCTCTTCAATAAGGTCCAATTCAACTTTCAGGTTGTCGATAATAAATTCCTGCCTGTCTGGGGTATTTTTCCCCATATAAAAGCTCAGTAATTCTTCAATAGACAATTCCTTATCCAGCATTACGGGATCCAGACGGATATCTTCGCCAATAAAATGTTTAAATTCATCCGGAGAAATTTCCCCCAATCCTTTAAATCGTGTGATCTCCGCTTTTCCGGTAAGTTTAGCAACGGCTTGTTGTCTTTCGGTTTCACTGTAACAATAAATGGTTTCCTTTTTATTCCGAACCCTAAATAAAGGGGTTTGCAGAATATACAAATGATTTTCTTTGATCAACTCCGGAAAGAATTGCAAAAAGAAGGTGATCAATAACAACCGGATGTGCATTCCATCCACATCGGCATCTGTAGCGATCACGACGTTGTTATACCTAAGATCGGCAATGGATTCCTCTATATTGAGCGCTGCCTGAAGCAGGTTGAATTCTTCATTTTCGTAGACGATCTTTTTCGAAAGTCCGTAACTGTTTAGAGGTTTTCCCTTTAAACTAAAAACCGCCTGGGTATTAACATCCCGGGATTTTGTAATAGAACCACTGGCCGAATCTCCCTCTGTGATGAAAAGTGTAGATTCCAGGTAGCGCTCTTTTTTGCTATCTCCAAGGTGGATTCGGCAATCCCGAAGTTTTTTATTGTGTAAACTGGATTTTTTTGCCCTGTCCTTGGCGAGTTTCCTAATTCCCGAAAGCTCTTTTCGTTCCCGCTCTGCCTGTAAAATTTTACGGTGCAGCTTTTCGGCGGTGTCCTGATTTTTATGAAGGAAATTATCGAGTTGGGTTTTTAAAAAATCATGGATATAGGTTCGTACCGTTGGCAAATCCCCGCCCATATCGGTAGAACCGAGTTTTGTTTTGGTTTGACTTTCAAAAACGGGTTCCATCACTTTTATGCTGATGGCTGCAACAACCGATTTTCGAATATCGGCTGCTTCATAATTTTTTCCGTAGTATTCCCGGATGGTTTTAACCAATGCTTCTCTAAAAGCGAGGAGATGGGTACCTCCCTGGGACGTGTTTTGACCGTTTACGAAGGAGTGATATTCTTCAGAATATTGAGATTTACTGTGGGTTAAGGCAACCTCTATATCAATTCCCCTTAAATGTATAATAGGATATAATTGATCATCATTGGTAATGCTATCCCCCAGAAGATCTTTTAATCCATTTTCAGAATAAAATTTCTCTCCATTGAACATTATTGTCAAACCCGGATTGAGATAGACATAATTTTTGAGCATTTTCTCAATATACTCGTTCCGGTATTTGAAGTTTTTAAAGATGGTTTCATCCGGGATGAATGTGACTTTTGTACCGCGACGGCGGGTAGTTTCATCCAGGAGCTCCTCATTGACAAGATTTCCCTGCTCAAAATCTACCGATTTGGATTTACC
>JAWOHC010000251.1:0-3503 GCA_046496275.1 Gillisia sp. | reverse complement strand
CGTAAATGATAACTGGTAGATACACACCAATCCAAATAAAACAGCAAAAATCTTGATCAATCCTTTATTCTGCATTCTTCTTTCTTATTTATGGTCAAATTTTAAAACGGACAAATATAGGATTTCATAATTCAAATCCCAATTATTTTTTTTTGAATAATTTAACTTTTAAACATAAAAAAGACCATTCTAAAAATGGCCTTTTTTATGTTTCGACGCGGGGCCGAATTTATGTGATTTTGCGCTTAAAATTCAAGTAAATCGTTGGTATTTTTAACACCTTCAGCACTTTCTTTTATTTTGGCTTTTTCCGCATCGTTAAGCTCTATTTCAACGATACTTTCAATACCATTTTTCCCAAGTATTACGGGTACTCCTATGCAAATATCATTTAATCCATATTCGCCTTCCAGCATAACAGAACAAGGAAACATTTTATGTTGATCGCACGCTATTGCATGTACCAGTGAAGATACAGCAGCTCCAGGCGCATACCAGGCGCTGGTTCCAAGTAATTTTGTTAGCGTTGCACCTCCCACTTTAGTATCTTCCGCAACCTGGTCAAGACGTTCCTGAGATATGAATGTAGTTACAGGAATAGAATTTCTTGTTGCAATTCTTGTTAATGGCACCATTCCGGTGTCGCTGTGCCCGCCTATTACCATTCCATCTACATCTGATGCTGCACATTCCAATGCCTCACTTAATCTATATTTAAAACGAGCGCTATCCAAAGCTCCTCCCATTCCTATAATCTTATTTTTAGCTAAACCTGTGGTTTTATGTACCAAATAGGTCATTGTATCCATAGGGTTACTAACAACAATCATGACAGTATCCGGTGAATGTTGTATAAGTTTAGAAGAAACATCCTTTACAATCCCGGCATTAATTCCTATTAATTCCTCCCTTGTCATTCCAGGTTTTCTTGGAATTCCACTGGTAATTACCACCACATCACTTCCTGCAGTTTTTGAATAATCATTTGTAACACCTATTATTTTTGAATCAAAGCCATTTAATGTGGCAGTTTGCATAAGATCCATCGCTTTTCCCTCAGCAAATCCTTCTTTGATGTCCAACAATACAATTTCTGAAGCAAAGTCTTTAATTGCAATATATTCTGCACAACTGGCACCTACTGCACCTGCTCCTACTATGGTAACTTTCATTTTAATTAATTTTAAAGGTTCTATTATTCATTTTCGTAAAAATACAAATTCAGGAAGGGTTTCTTATAATAATTGGTTAAAGAATTATCTTATTTTGTAATGAAGTCCAAGATTGGCATTAAATAAAGTTCCGGCGGTAAACATAGAGCTCACCTTAAAATCATTGAAATAATAATTAAAGCCAATGTCTCCTTTAAATTTAGCTTCATTCCCACCTATGGAGGTTAGCGACTGGTTCAAGAACTCAAGACCCGGTCCGGTACCACCCATTTCATAATCAAATTGGGAATTTGTCATTCCAACTGCACCAAACACTTCAAAGGCCTCATATAATTTAGACCCCATCAATTGAACCAACCATAAATCAGCATTTACATCAATCCGGTTTAACTCCGCAATTAGAATATCAACCGGCACAAATGCGTAATCCACTTTAAAGTTACTATAGGTGGCTATGGCTGCGAACTGAAAATCGTCTGGTCTTGAATATTTAAAATACTGGGTGAAATTGTGCTTTAAACCTACACCATACGTACTAAAACCTACATCATTTACAATTATGGATGGTAAATATCTCACAGCAATCTCGGTTCCATAAGGCAAACCAACGGTTACCTGGGGAAATGGGTGAATCAATACTTTTTTATCCAGACCTTCAATAGCATCAAAAGAAAAGTTCTGACCGAAAATACTACCATCAAAAACAACATCAGAATCTCCGCCATAAACGGTGGGAAGAAGTGCATTGCTAACTCCCTGTAAGCTTAAGATGGAAAAATCACGGTTTGAGGACAACTTATTTTGTTTGCTCTTAGGTATGAAAAGCGCATTTCCATGTACAGAAAACTCTATGCTCCATTTATCCTTTGCGCTAGCGGAAGAAAACCAACCCGCACTGGATTGCACTGCGGCTCCTTCTGCCCCAGGAGCAGCAAAATTATTTGCCACCAAAAGCATATCGTTTATTAATAATTCCTGATCTGAAGGAGTGGATTGAGCTGCGCCAAGAGCATATACAAAAAGCAAGCACAACATCGGGAATAATTTAAGGTAGTTTCTCAAGATTATGGGTTTTTAGTTTGGGTAAAAATAATAAAAATTCCCTCCTTTTATTTAAGGAAAACTTAAATCTAACTAAACATCAAAAAAAAACCCGCCATAAGACGGGTTTTTCAATAAGTTTTATGTTAAACATCAATATTGGCATAAACTGCGTTCTTTTCTATAAATTCTCTTCTTGGCGGCACCTCATCCCCCATAAGCATTGAGAAAATCCTGTCTGCCTCGCTACTATTATCAATGTTAACTTTTCTCAATGTTCTAAATTCCGGATTCATGGTGGTATCCCATAATTGCTCCGCATTCATCTCCCCAAGACCTTTATAACGTTGAATTTGCACACTCCCATTAAAACTTTCTGCAATGGTATCGCGTTCTTTTTCGCTCCAGGCATATTGCTTTTTCTGACCTTTTTTCACAAGGTAAAGAGGTGGTGTAGCTATATAAATATGGCCATTCTCTATAAGTTCCTTCATATATCTATAAAAGAAAGTAAGAATTAAGGTTTCAATGTGGCTACCATCTACATCGGCATCACACATTATAACTACTTTGTGATATCTTAATTTTGACAAATTCAAAGCCTTGCTATCTTCTTCAGTTCCAATGGTCACCCCAAGAGCTGTATAAATATTCTTGATCTCTTCGTTATCAAAAACCCTATGTCTCATCGCTTTTTCAACATTCAGAATTTTACCCCTTAACGGCAAAATAGCCTGAAAATTCCGGTCTCTTCCCTGTTTGGCCGTACCACCTGCCGAATCTCCCTCTACAAGATACACCTCACATTTTTCAGGATCCTGTTCAGAACAGTCAGATAATTTCCCAGGTAAACCTCCAATGCTCATCACAGTTTTACGCTGAACCATTTCACGCGCTTTTTTAGCAGCGTGACGAGCCTGGGCAGCAAGAATTACCTTTTCAACAATAATTTTTGCATCGCCTGGATTTTCCTCCAGGTAATTCTCCAGCATTTCTGAAACAGCCTGAGAAACAGCTGCTGTAACTTCCCGGTTACCTAATTTCGTTTTGGTTTGACCTTCAAATTGAGGCTCTGCAACTTTCACCGAAATAATAGCCGTAAGCCCTTCACGGAAATCATCTCCCGCGATCTCAAACTTTAACTTATCCAGCATTCCCGAAGCATCTGCATACTTCTTCAAAGTAGTTGTGAGTCCTCTTCTAAAGCCGGCAAGATGCGTTCCTCCCTCGTGCGTGTTAATATTATTCACATAAGAATGAAGGTTTTCATTGAAGGAAGTGTTATACACC
>JAWOHC010000003.1:0-2913 GCA_046496275.1 Gillisia sp. | reverse complement strand
ACCTGTTCCATTAGAGATAAAGCAGAGCAAACCGTACGCAAACGTTTAGAAAAATATAATGCCGTTAAGAGAATAAATCCCAAAATGAAAGTAGGCGTTTTAGGATGTATGGCCGAACGTTTGAAAAGCAAATTTTTGGAAGAGGAAAAAATCGTTGATCTTGTGGTTGGCCCGGATGCCTATAAAGATCTTCCCAACTTGATCAAAGAAGTTGAAGAAGGTCGAAACGCTGTAAATGTAATCCTCTCCAAAGATGAAACCTATGGCGACATTTCCCCGGTGCGGTTACAAAGCAATGGCGTCTCTGCGTTTGTATCCATTACAAGAGGTTGTGATAATATGTGCACTTTTTGCGTAGTACCCTTCACACGGGGTCGCGAGCGAAGCCGGGATCCGCAAAGTATTCTGGAAGAAGTAAGGGATCTGGCTGAAAAAGGCTATAAGGAAATCACCCTGCTGGGTCAAAATGTTGACAGTTATTTATGGTATGGAGGCGGACTAAAGAAAGATTTTAAAACCGCTTCTGAAATCCAGAAGGCTACTGCAACCGGTTTTACCAATCTTTTGAAGATGGTTGCAGAGGCTCAACCTCATATGAGAATACGCTTTTCTACATCGAATCCCCAGGATATGACCCTGGAGGTGATCGAGTTAATGTCCCATTATAAAAATATTTGCAACCACATCCATTTGCCGGTTCAAAGTGGAAGCGATCGGATTTTAAAAGAGATGAATCGTTTACATACCCGTGAAGAATATTTCACGTTAATCAACAATATCCGGAGGATCTTGCCGGATTGCTCCATTTCTTCAGATTTGATAATAGGATTTCCAACAGAAACCGAAGAGGATCACCAGGATACGATATCTTTAATGGAGTATGTTAAATACGATTTTGAATTTATGTACAGCTATTCCGACAGACCAGGTACTATGGCCTCCAGAAAACTGGAAGATGATGTTCCCGAGGAAGTGAAAAAACGTCGTTTAGCAGAAATTGTAGCCATTCAAAGAAAACACAGTTTATACAGGACACAGGAATTTCTTGGCAAAACCGTGGAAGTTCTCATTGAAAAAGAATCAAAAAAATCGGAATTTGAATGGAGCGGCAGGACACAACAAAACACCGTTGCTGTTTTTCCCAAAGAGCATTATAAAATAGGAGATTTTGTAATGGTGGAGATACTGGATTGCACCAGTGCAACTTTAAGGGGTAAAGCTGTTAAATAACCAGAAAACTCCTAAATTAGAATCTCTTTCATTCGTTGCTAACATCTTTCACAGAAATATTAAGCAATAGGTAGAATTATAAATTTCACCGAATGATGAAAAATTTAAATAATAACAATTTTAATTCTCCCATTGGGGATTAGCTTACCAACTTATGGAATCTATACAGGCAATAAAACAGCGTTTTGAGATCATTGGGAATGACCCTAAACTAAATCGTGCAGTGGAAAAAGCGATGCAGGTAGCTCCCACGGATATTTCGGTGCTGGTTACCGGGGAAAGCGGAGTGGGTAAAGAAAGCATCCCCAAGATTATTCATGCCCTGTCTCACAGAAAGCATGGAAAATATATCGCGGTAAACTGTGGTGCTATCCCGGAGGGAACCATTGACAGTGAACTATTTGGTCATGAAAAAGGATCATTTACAGGCGCAAACCAAGCCAGAAATGGCTATTTTGAAGTTGCCGATGGAGGAACAATTTTTCTGGATGAAGTTGGCGAGCTTCCATTAACCACTCAGGTACGGCTTTTAAGAGTCCTGGAAAATGGGGAATTTATCAAGGTTGGTTCCTCAAAGGTTCAACAAACCGATGTTCGCATTGTGGCTGCTACAAATTTGAATATGTTTGAAGCCATTAAAAAGGAAAGATTCCGGGAAGATCTTTATTACAGACTGAGTACCATAGATATCAATTTACCGCCATTACGGGATAGAAGGGAAGATATTCACTTATTATTCCGGAAATTTGCTGCTGATTTTGCCCTGAAATATAAAATGCCCACCGTTCGGCTTGAAGATGATGCCGTAGAGGTGCTGTTGAATTATAAATGGGGAGGAAACATCCGGCAATTGCGAAACATCGCCGAACAAATTTCTGTTTTAGAACAAAAACGCAGCATTAGCGCAAAAGACCTGAAATCCTATTTGCCGGATATTGGTAGTAATTTACCTGCTGTTATTGCCGACAAGAAAAAAGGTGCCGATTTCAGCAATGAACGGGAGATCCTGTACAAGGTGCTTTTCGATATGAAAAATGACCTGAATGATTTGAAAAAGCTCACCATGGAATTGATGGAAAGCGGCAACCACAAGAAAGTTCAGGAAGAACAGGAAGGACTTATTCAAAAGATCTACGGGGATGAAGAGGATATAGAATCGGAAGAAATGGAGGACGAGGAAATGGAAGTACTTCAAATTGCACAAAATCAGCAGGAGAATAAAAAAGATAAGTATTATTTTGCTGAAGAAATTGAGGAGGAAGAAACACTTTCCCTTCAGGATAAAGAATTGGAGCTTATAAAAAAATCCCTGGAACGACATAGCGGAAAACGAAAAACCGCTGCGGAAGAACTTGGCATTAGCGAACGCACTTTATACAGAAAAATCAAACAATATAATCTATAATAAATCTCACACCGGGCAGAAATGCGGTGTCCTTGGATGAAAAAATTAAAGATCATACTTTTCTCAATAAGCCTTTTAACAATTGCTTCATGTGGTATTTATTCCTTTACAGGTGCCGATACCGGCGGAGCTTCAACGTTTCAGGTTAATTATTTTCAAAATGCGGCAAATCTTATAGAACCGGGAATTGAACGAACTTTTACCCTGGAACTTCAGGATCTTATACAAAACCAAACAAATTTAAGCCTTACAAATTCGGGCGGGGATTTGATTTATGA
>JAWOHC010000340.1:0-4192 GCA_046496275.1 Gillisia sp. | reverse complement strand
CTGCCCAAAAGATCGTAATCCTGTGTGTAAAGAGCACTTACCAAAGCGCCTAAATTCCCCCACTGACTAATGGCACTTTTAAGGGATACATTTTGCCTGATGACGGCTCTAGAATCCTTGGTCTTAAGTTCTATTAACGCATGCAGCACCACCACTCTCAATTCTGAAAGACTTGGTAATCTTAGCACTTCCAGGGGCTCATAACTTTTTACAAGTGTAAAACCACCCAACAACGCCGGCGCTACGTTATCGGCATGCGGATTTCCGCTTGCCAGCCGCTCGCCTTCCATCGCAAAAGGAATGAGCTGGTGTGGGGTAAAAGGTTCATTCATCAACGTATTAATTGCAAACACCGCTCCCGCAGAACTTGCAGCACTGCTGCCAATACCGCTTCCTGCCTTTATATTCTTGGTGATTTCAATATCAAAACCCTGAGTGCTTTCCAACTTCTGAAGCAAAGCTATTGCAGAAACTCCGGCAACATTCATTTCTGTTTCCATTGGGAGGTCCTGTCCAAGGATCTTTGTGATCCTTATCCTTTTCAATTCATTTTTCCGAATGATCATTTCGTCTCCAACATTCTCCAGACAACAGCCCAAAACATCGAAACCACAGGACAGATTAGCCACCGTTGCAGGGGCAAATATTTTTAGTTCTTCCATCCCTATTTTTTTCCAATTCGTATGATGTCTGCAAAAATCCCTGAAGCTGTAACATCTGCCCCAGCTCCTGCTCCTTTTACAATAAGCGGTTGTACGCTATACCTGTCTGTAAAGAATAATACAATATTATCGCTGCCGTTCAAATTATAAAAAGGATGCTCTGGCCCTACCTGCTGCAATCCAACTTTAGCCTTCCCATTTTCAAGTTGAGCCACATATTTTAACTGAGCCTTATTTTGGGCTGCACTTTCATACAATTCCCGGAATTGTGGTTCATCCTTTTCCAAAAGTTCAAAAAACTCTTCGTTTGTTTTTGTATTAAGACTTTCTTCAGAAAGGAAATTGTCTTTCTCAATTTCGTCCAGTTCCATCTCCAATCCGCTAACCCTGGAAAGGATCAAAATTTTCCGGGCAACATCTATTCCGCTAAGATCTATTTTTGGGTCCGGCTCTGTATAGCCTTCTTTCATGGCCTCTTTCACTATTGTATAGAAAGGTTCTTCTCCCTTATAATTATTGAATACAAAGTTTAGACTTCCGGAGAGCACAGCCTGTATTTTTTGGATTCTATCCCCGGAATCCACAAGGTTTTTCAAGGTGTCTATTATCGGCAAACCTGCTCCTACATTGGTTTCGTATAAAAATGAAGCGCCGTATTCCCTGGAAAGATCCATCAGTTTTTCATAATTTAAAAAATCATCTGCACAGGCAATTTTGTTACAGGTTACTACAGAAATAGAATTTGCAAGATAATTTTTATAGGTAGCTGCGATAATTGGACTTGCGGTATTATCCACAAAAATACTGTTGCGGAAATTCAATTCTTTCACCTTTTCAAAAAACACATCAGGACTTGTTTCTTCTCCGTTTTCCAAAAGATTTTTCCAGTTTTCAAGGTCAATTCCGTTTTCATCAAAGATCATTTTACGGGAATTTGACATTCCCAGAATTCTTACTTTTAAACGGAGTTTATCCAACAGGTAAGTTTCCTGACGTTTCAATTGTTCAATTAATTTCCCGCCTACATTTCCTACACCGGTGATAAAAAGGTTGAGTTCTTTTGACGGAACCTCAAAAAAGGTTTCATGAAGTGTATTCAGTGCTTTTTTAACATCTTTTTTCGCGATTACCGCAGAAATATTTCTTTCTGAAGATCCCTGAGCAATTGCCCTGATGTTGATGTTGTTATTCCCCAATGCACTAAAAAGTTTTCCGCTTAAACCGTGATGACTTTTCATCCGGTCTCCTACCAGTGCTATAATTGCCACATCATCTTCAATTTGGATAGGGTTTATCCTTTTGTTCCGAATCTCGGCTTCAAAGGCTTCATCCAGTGCCACTTTTGCATCCTTCGCTTCGTCATCTTTCACGGCGATGCAAATACTGTGTTCCGAAGAAGCTTGTGTTATTAAAACCACATTGATATTTTCCTGATGCATCACTTCAAAAAATCTTTTTGAAAATCCGGAAATCCCAATCATTCCGCTACCCTCAATATTTACGAGACTAATGTTGTCTATATGCGTAATTCCGGTAACCCATCTAAAATTATGTTTCCCTGATTTTGAGATCAAGGTTCCTTCCTCCTCCGGATTGAAGGTGTTTTTTACAAGAATTTCTATTTGTTTTTCGAGCAGGGGCTGAAGCGTTGGCGGATAAATCACTTTTGCTCCAAAATGGGATAATTCCATAGCTTCCTCATAGGATACATTTTTAAGGGGATATGCCTGGGGAACAAGCCTTGGATTTGCAGTGTACATTCCGTTAACATCGGTATAAATGTACAAACGCGGAACATTAAGTGCAGCAGCAAGAATAGCAGCAGTAAAATCGGATCCGCCGCGTCCTAAAGTGCTGGGGACTCCTTCATCATTTTTAGCGATAAACCCGGGAACCACGTATAATTCCGATCGATTTTCAGTGAAGAAATTTTCGATGTTTTTATTGGTTTTAGGATAGTTCACCTGGATCTTATCATTGGTATTCTTACAAACAATCAATTCCCTTGAATCCACCGATAAAGCTGCGATTCCCTGGCTTTTAAAATACTCTGCGATAATAAGGGAAGAAAGGATCTCTCCAAATCCAGCAACCATATTTCTGGTTCTGTTGGAAAGCTCATTTAAAAGATAAACCCCTTCATATAAAGTTTCAAGCCGGTTAAATTCGGTTTTAACCTTGCTCAAAATTCCGCTTTGTGCATTCACGGGGATCAATTCTTTGATGGCCTCCAAATGTCTTGTTTCATTTTTCTGAAGAATTTCCTTGTAGGTGAGATCCTCTCGGGAAGCAAGATGTGCCATTAAAATAAGATCGTCTGTTACTCCTCCAAAAGCAGAAAAAACCGCAATGGTAGTATCTTCTTTTAAATGTTTCTGAACACAGGCTGCTACTAATTTTATTCTTTCCGGAGTGGCTACGGAAGAACCACCGAATTTTAAAATATTCATGAGAATGTTGTTAAATGTTAAAAAAAAATAAATGGAAATCCATTAAGGTAATTGCGGGACGGAGAAACTATAGCATAATACCCCAAGGGGTAATAGTAGTGAAGTTAGAAATATACATGCCCATAACAGCCACCGGAGAGATGGTTGTGCTATAATATGTAACTTCTTTAAGTGTCATAGGTTTTAATCAGGAGCTAAAAGTATACAAATTAATAGAAGGAAAAAATAAATAGAAGAAAAAATGCATTGAAAATGAAAAACCTATCCATTTTAGACAATAGATAGGTTAATACTTTGAGTGAAATTATAGTTCTTTACTCCTGTTATGCATGAATGATAAACCTGGCTCCAATTTGGGCCTAAGAGTTATTTCCACAACCCTTAGCAGCTTTTTTCACATTTAAAAACAGCCCGAAAAAGGATTTACAATCCACTTATATAACTCCCGTAAAGATCTTTAAACTGAATTCCTTCAGCAGACCGGTATTTATTTAGTTTTTTATATTCTACCAGACCCCACAATAAAAATTCTTTCAGAAAATAACTGTCTTCTTTAGAACTATCAGCTTGATATTTCTTGATCAGATCATTTAAAGGAGGAACAGAATCCAGTTTCTTTTTGTATTCTTTTTCGGTAAGATCATCCAATATTTCAAAACCGCTTTCGGCAAAGAACCATTCTACCAGATCATTGTAAGGATTATCGGCATTTGGCTTTTCAAGTTTTTCAAGCTTAGGGAAATATTTTGGGAAGAGGGTTTTAACAGCATCGCCAATCAATTGCTCTGCTACAAATGCGCTTCCCTCCTGCTCACCTTCATAAACAAGCTCGATTTTACCGGTTATCGCCGGAATTACACCAAGAAAATCACCAAACCTCAACAAGGTCTTATCCTCTTTGTTCTTAACAGCTCTTCTTTCTGCAGTACTCAAGAGGTTTTCAAAGGCTGAAATACTCAATCTGGCACTTATTCCGCTTCGGGAATCAATGAACTCGTTATCCCGTGCTTCAAAGCTAATTTGCTCCAAAAGGTCTTTTGCAAGATCCGGGACATGGATCATGTCCGTTTGACGACTGTC
>JAWOHC010000330.1:0-6536 GCA_046496275.1 Gillisia sp. | reverse complement strand
TGCCGTTTCCTTTTGAATATGCCTGGGAAAGAAGTTCTGTCATGCCATACTCGCTGTGAATGTGAGAAACTCCAAATCCGTTCATTAAAAGCTCATGAAGTTCAGCACGAATCATCTCCTTTCTTCTGCCTTTCATTCCCCCGGTTTCCATGATAATTGTATTTTGAAGTTGAAATTTATATTCTTCCACTAAATCCAGCAATGCGAATGAAACGCCAATAAGCAGTACTTTTTGTCCCGAATTATCAAGGGAGATCAAGGTTTTTTTAAGATCGGATAAATTATTAAGGTAAAATCCGCTTTTGGGATGTTTGCTTTTCTTTATTAGATCATCGGCCATATAGATAAGGGAAGAGCCTTCGCGTTCCAGGTAGGACGGCAAAAGTGCTAAAACTGCATACTCCTGGATATTGCCATAAAAGTGTGAGAATGCTTTTGTGAAACTTTGTTCGTAAAGCGAAAGATCTGTCACGTAATGTTTACTGGTTTTTTTTCCTGTGGTTCCGCTGCTGGAAAAGATCTTCTCTACAGGAGCTTTGGAAGATAGCAAACGCTCACTTTTAAAGAAGTCTATAGGAATAAAAGGGATCTTATGGATCTCATCTACCTGCTTCGGATCCTTTTGCAGCAACTCACAAAACCTTCGATATATTGGATTATTCGAAAATTGAAATCTGAAAACTTCCAGTGAAACCAACCGAAATTCTTTTTCGGAAGCAATGGAAAAAATGTTGGGATACTCCATATTTAAATTTAAAATACGCAGGAGTAAAGGTAAAAATAAAAGACTAGGCCTTAGGTCCAAATCTTATATTTGAGCGAGAGCATAAAAAAAGGCCTCTATAAATAGAAGCCCTTGGTGTATGATGTTATGAAAAACGCTAACGGACTACCAATTTCCGGGTGGCCTGAGAAGATCCTTCACTTATTTTTAAAATATAAATTCCTGGAGTTAATTCCGAAACATCCAATTCCCTTCCGGTTACTCTGGAAGAAAGTATTTTTTTACCCAATACATTGAAGATTTCCACTTCTTTAACCTGATTCCTGTCTGAAGTGATATACACTTTACTTCCTGTTACAGGATTGGGATAAATAGCAAGGCCTTCAATAGGTTTTTCCTGCGTATATGCAGGAAAGCTTGTGCTTTGAGCTGTTACTGAATTGGACAACAGCAGGAAGCAAACCAATAAGAAACTTAATAAGTACTGTTGTTTCATTCTTTTTGGATATGATTAATACAAAACTACAATAAAAATTCAAAAATAGTGCCATAACAGCCTGCTAATTAAGTTAATGCTATTATAAATAAAAAAGGCTGCCGGGTAAGGGCAGCCTTTTTGAAAAAAATAAATTAAGTGCTTGATTTTAAAATTTATAGCTATAGCTTAAAGATATTGGAGTGCCAGGTTTTCTTAGCGAAAATATTTGGTCTTCGGCTCCAAAAGACTGGAACCTACTTTCAATATCGTCTCCAAGCATATTAGAAACCTTTAAAGAGATGGTAGAATTTCTATTTTCTCCAAAAGATTTATTCAAATTAAAATTAAGACTGTGGAAGGGCATTGTATAAACATCTGGAACAGTACCAATACCCACAAGTTCCAGTGTTTTGCCCTGGGTGTTATAAAAAATACCAGCCTGCCAACCGGTTTCCTGGTCGGTATAGTCGATACCTGTATTTATCAAAAATGGAGATTGGCCCTGCAGTTGTCTTGTACCGTCAAATTCTTCATCTGGTCTAAGGTTACGTTGCTTGGATTCAAATTCTCCGCTTGGGCTTCTATCCATTTCCACCTTTGAGTCTATAAAAGATACGTTGAGGTTAACACTTAATTTTCTAAGATTTTCTGAAATAAACCCAAAATTCTTTCTCATTTCAAATTCGGCTCCAACAACGGTAGCATCATTCACATTTCTGGGCTGAAAATTATCTGCAGAGAAATCACTAAATACAGACAGTTCTATTGGATCTGTAAATTTCTTGTAAAAACCGCTTATTGCAAAAAGCTGGGCATCGTCTCCATAAAGTTCGTAGCGTACATCAAGATTGTCTACGTAGGTAGGTTGCAAATCTATATTACCAATAAAGGTCCTGTTGGTTAACGGGTCGTAAATTTGGGCAATGGAAGCTTCTTTAAAGGAAGGCCTTGCGGTAGAACGACCATAAGAAAGTCTTAAGTTACTGGCGTCATTAAGGCTGTAAATTAAGTTTGCTGAGGGAAAAAGATCGGTTTTGTCCAGAAGTTGTTCTTGATCCAGAATTACATCACCAAGGTTGTTTTGTCCTGTGTAAAAAAGGTCAAACTTTTCAAGTCTCAGTCCAAAGATTGCCTTTAGTTTTTCTGTTACATTAAATTCTTCTGAAACATATGCCGAAGCATTGGTGTTGTAAGCATCATAGGTGTTTGCAGGTTCATAAAAACCATTGATATAAGAACCTCTGCCGGTTTCCGGAGTCCAGATATTTCCCGGTGCCAGAACCTGGTTTGGATCTCCCCCAAAATTTTGACTAATAGAACCCTGGATTAGAATTTGGTATTGATCTATAGAAAAATCTCTTTGTTTGTAAGTGTATCCTCCTCCAAATTTCAGATTGGCGTTTCTACCAAAAAGCTGGTGCCTTTTGGTAAGATCCAGTTTCCCTGCCAGGTTGATCTCTTCCAGGTTTCTCCAAATTCTTGTAGGACTTTCAGAGGAACTAGGTCTTATACTAAAAGTGTCATTGCTGGGGTTAAATTCAAAAGCCGTAATTCTTACATCTTTATCATAAACCCGGGATAGGGTTGGAGAAAGCTTCCACTCGGTAGTCCAGCTTGCATCCTTATTGGTATGTTTTCCGCTCAATAAAGCGTTGGTAATGGAACGTTGTGTATATTCCAGGTTATCTCTAAAAACTGTTATAGCATCAGAGACCAGAATTTCTTCTTTAAAATTACCGGCTGTAGATTCCCCGTTTTGTATATGAAGTAAATTAAGCTGGTATTTAGATTGTTCAGTTTTAAAAGCAAGTCCGGTTAGCGCACTAATCAAAGCATTTTCTTTTCCAACATCACCACTCAATAATCTTGATGGTCGCATTTCAAACTCGGAAGTCTCTCTTGGTTTTAACCAGGAATTGTTTTCAAAATCTTCAAAAAACTCTGAAGTGTTTTTATAAGAAAGCGATGCAAAATAGCCCAGTTTGTTGTTTTTCTTCCCAATTTCATATTGATTTCCAGCAGTAAAACCGAAGCTAAAATCCATCAAATTGCTTTTTCTGGTACCTCCTAATGTTGGGTTAAAACGCTCCGTAATTCGCGTTAATGCAGCATCGTTATCAAAAGGTCTTGGAAAACGTTGGAATCTGCTAACCGGACGATCCCTGGTGCCATCGTCATAACCAAGAAAATCTGTTCCTCCTCCATCATATTTCAGGAAATCTGAATTAAGGTGCATAGAAGGGTTGTAGGCAGCGCCAAGGGAAACACTGTATTCCTCGCGGGAAGGAAAATCTTTGGTAATAATATTTACCATTCCTCCGGTAAAATCGGCAGACATATCTGCGGTTAACGATTTAACCACTATTACGTTATCCAATATATTAGTTGGGAAAATGTCCATTTGTAAGGTATTTCGGTCTGGATCCAATCCCGGGACGTCCATCCCGTTTAAAATAGATTTGGTATATCGGTCTCCCAAACCTCTTACATAAACATATTTTCCGCCCTGAACAGAAACTCCCGGTATCGTTTTTACTGCAGCGGAAACATCTCCCGCCCCAATTTTATCGAAAGTTTGAGAGGAGAGTCCATCGGTAAGATTGATGGCATTTTTTTGCATATTTAAAAGGGCGGCTTCAGTATCTCTGGCAGTGGTGGTAGTAATTACTACTTCGTCTAGCATCCCGGCAGAAGATTTCATCTGCACATTAAGGGTGGTTACTTCACCTTCTTCCACAACAACTTCGGTTACTTCTATGGTTTCGTAACCTACAAAAGAAAACACCACAGTATAGGTTCCGGGAGCTACATTCAAACTATAATCTCCTTCAAAATCTGAGGTGGTTCCGGTATTAGTGCCTTTAATGGCAACATTGGCAAAGGGCATCACATCATTGGCTTCAACATCAAATATAGATCCTGAAATTTTTCCGGTTTGTGCCTGTGCCAGGCTAAAGAATAAACTAAAAAATAAAACTATTGAAAATTGGGTCTTCATAAAATTGTCAATTAAAAAACTGAATACTAAATTGCCCGCCTCCTTTAAGGGGCGAGCAATTTTGTTAAGCGCTATTTAAATTTTGCTTTAAAATCTTAATTAAAATGCGTTGCGGAAGCTGGCGAATGTCCATCCAAAAACCGATAGATCTGCACCTACTGTTTCCTGATCTTGTTCTATTGCTGTAGCAAAATCTTCGGAATCATTAGAGAAACTTGTAGCTCCTGTAGTGTCTTTGAAAATTGCTGAAACGCTTGTTACTCCTTCTGGTAATACTATTTCCCAGGCAGAGAAACTTAAACTGCCATTGGTGTAGTTTGCAGCAGATCCTGCATCGTCAATTTCTACATCCTGTACATCGTTGAAACCTCTTACAAATACATTATTAAAGGCTCCCTGGGCACCGTCTCTTAAATCTGCGATCTCACCAGATGGGGCGTTAGGATCTCCAATTATAGTTAAGTCCTGTATGATAAAAGCGCCTTGAAGCGTACCTTCTGGTCCGTCAATTTCTAAAGCGTGATCAGACTCTGCCCCTTGAATAACCAATGCGTTTGTAATAGTTCCGGAATAAGCCTGGTCAATATCCAAACCATCATCTCCTCCGGCGAATGCCACAAGATTGCTGGAGTTTACAGTACCACCAAACCATTCAAAGCTATCGTCTACGTTTCCTACAACTTCAATGTGGTCTATAACAGTTCCAGCACCAACACCTCCCATTGTAAGTCCGTTAATTTCGTTCCCGGAACCAATTAAGGCACCACCGTGACGAATAGAAATATATCGAAGGATACCAGAATTATCATCTGGATCGGTACCTCCATATCTTCCAAACTCATCATCTGCAGGAATCCCTTCAATTTGAGAAACTTCAGAGTCACCTTCAAAAGAGCTTGGTGCATATCCTAGAACAAGCACCCCACCCCAAAGACCACGGTCGTTTTCATCAAGGTTTGTTCCTTGTTTTTGTCCTAATTGAATGTTATCATTAATAGAAGTAAAAACAATTGGCGCATCGGCAGTACCTTCTGCTATAAGTTTACCTCCACGGGCTACAATAAGCGCAGAAGCCAAAGAACCTGATCCTTCCGCACCTTTAATAATTGTTCCTGCTTCAATGGTAAGGGTTGCTCCATCACCAACTACAAATTTTCCGTTTATTTCCCAAATAACATCATTGGTTAAGGTTAATTCTCCGGTTAACATTCCAGAAAGATCTTCGTCTACTACAACTCCGCCTCCAGTACCTTCACATGGAGCACAGGCCCCACCACAGTCTACACCTGTTTCGTTACCGTTTTGGATTCCATCCGTACAGGTAGCAAGTTGTTCTATTGGCATAGTGTCATCATCGCTGCAACTTGTTAATCCTAAAGTTGCGATAGCAAATCCTGCAATAATTACTTTTTTCATAGTTTCAATAAATTAGTTATTCTTTTGAGTTTTAAATACAAGACAAATTAACGAGCTTAGTTTAAGTGCGGCCTTACCTAAAGTTTAAGCTTAAGTTAATTGCGCCGCTTTGAATGTTACCTTTAAGTTTATAAAATGGACTAAATAGCAGGAGTTGAAATTTTGCCGTTAGCGGTTATTGGTGTAAAATGCTTTTATTTAGGGCTTTTAGCGCCTTTTTGGGAAGGGCCATTGTTAACTATGTGTTACCAGTATTGTTTTTGCTGAAATGCTGAAGGATAAATTTTATCTTTACTTTTGTAATCACTTGTATTGCAATACTTATATATGAAGAAAAAAGATATTACCATACTTCTGGTAGACGACGAACCGGATATCCTTGAAATAGTGGGATACAATCTTACTGCAGAAGGTTATAATGTGATCACTGCAGAAAACGGTGCGCAGGGAGTGAAACTCGCAAGAAAGAAAAAACCACATTTAATTATTCTGGATGTGATGATGCCCGAGATGGATGGAATTGAAGCCTGTGAGCAAATCAGGAAAATTCCGGAACTCAGCGAAACCATTATTACTTTTTTAACCGCCCGGGGAGAAGATTATTCTCAAATGGCAGGTTTTGATGCCGGAGCCGATGATTATATTACCAAACCTATAAAGCCAAAAGTGCTGGTAAGCAAGGTGAAAGCCTTGCTTCGCAGATTTAAAGAAGAAGATCTTTCTTCTAATGTTGTGAAAATGGGTGACCTTGTAATAAACAGGGAGGAATACAAAATTATTAAAAATGAGGTGGAAATGATCCTTCCCCGCAAGGAATTTGAATTGCTTTCACTTTTGGCCTCCAAACCCGGTAAGGTTTTTAAACGGGAGGAGATCCTTGATAAAGTTTGGGGAAACGAAGTGGTTGTTGGCGGCAGGAC
>JAWOHC010000136.1:0-3506 GCA_046496275.1 Gillisia sp. | reverse complement strand
CAAGAATATTTTCTGGCAAGTTGCCGGGGCAGTTACTTTTGGAACTACCAGCCACTTTGAAGGAAATGTATTAGGTCAGACTGGAATTAATTTAAAAACCGGAGCTTCTATAAACGGAAGGTTATTGGCACAAACTGCAGCAACTCTTCAAATGAATACGGTTACCCAGCCACAATAAAATAATTAAGTGCAGACATTTTGGTTAAAAAACGCAACTTTTGAACCAGTATTATTCAGAGCTACTTTAATTATTCAGAAAAGGACCAGGTGTCAAAACCTCGTCCTTTTTTTTTTGTGTTCGCACTTTACATAAAACTTTGTTGGAAAATTGTAAGCTCTCAATAAAATTAATAATTAATTCGGCATAAGCAATTTTTTTTGGCAACCTATAAATAAACACATTGTCTTTATATCACCCCAGTCTCCTACGAATCTGAGGTATTTACGGTTTGACCCATCGCATACAAACTAGCTGCAACGGCCAAAGCCGGAGTTTAAACTCCGGCCTTCACCACTAACAAAATAATACAAATGAAAATTGTTCTATTCACCTACCTCAAAAACTATTGGTAAAGAATACACCACTCCTACATCTATTCCATCCTGTTTTCCTGGTTTCATTGAAGGAAGGCTATTAATTATCCTTTCTGCTTCAACTTCCAAATCGGGATGTGGTGCCCGGGATCTAACTTCTTTAATATTCCCTTGATTATCGATTTTGAATTGAACAATAATTCTGTTAACTCCGCTTAAATTAAGTTCTTTCCCCAAACTGGTATTGAAATTTTTGTTCACGTATTCCTGGATTTTATCAGACATACATTTCTTTTGTTCCTCATTGGAGGCCAGATCTTCGCAGCCGGGAAATACTGGCACCTGTTCTATAATTGCAAAAGGTACTTCGCTACCGGAATATTTTTTTGAGGAAGATTGATTAGGTTTTGGAGGAGGAATAGGTAGGCCTTTACGATCTTTAACTATTTGTTCCATAATGCTAAAAAATTGATCCCTTTCAACTTCAGTAAGTTCCCTGCCTCCGTCTAATGCTTGTTTTATTTCGGCTAGTTGTTCAGAAATTGAACTCTCCTTTTCAAACCCTGCCGGTGAATCCTGAGAACACGAAACAACAGTGAGCATCACTAGCATGAGCGGCAGGATTACCAGGTACTTAATTTTTGCGATTGTCTTTGATTTTGATTTTTGTAGCATAACGATTCGTTTTTTGATTAATGAATGATTGAAAAATTGATTGATGAATGAAATATTGCGGGTATTAAAGGCGCTGTTGAGCAATTGCTCATAATAGCTCCTTTTTTCGGTGGTTTTCACAACAGCGGCATCGGCGATGAACTCGTGCAGCGTGGAAATCCGACTTTGATAGATATAAACCAATGGATTAAACCAGAAGATAATTTTAAGCAATTCAAAAAATACAAGATCCAGGCTGTGTTTTTGTTTTACATGCACCAATTCGTGAGAGAGGATCTGTTGTTTTTCTTCTTCGGAAAGTTGCTCGCCCAAAAACACCGTTTTGTAAAAAGTACAGGCGATGGTAGAACCGGGAACTTCAATTATCCTAAAGTCTTTTTCCGAAGAAATCGTTTTAAAGCTTAACAACCGACTTAAATTTCGATATTTTCTAAAAAGCAGAAACAAACTTCCCAATACCCCAACTCCATAAGAAACAAACCACCAGTTGATAGCTGCGGTTGCACTGCTAATCTCCACCGCAGGCAAATACTGGATATTTTCTGCTGTGTTTCCTATAAATACCTCGGGCAGCCAGACATTGGTAAAAACAGCTATAGATTCTGCCGGGACAAGCGTAGAAAAGGTTTCTATCCGTATAATCGGCAAGAGAAACGGGATTACTGAACAGAACAATAAATACCATCTGTTATAGGTGAAAAAGGTCTCTTTCTTCAGCAATAATTCATACACCAGCAGGAACAGGAGTTGAAATAATACGACTTGTAGGATATATACTAACATATCAGGATTCTTTTTTGTTGATCTCTTTTAGAATGGCTTCCAGTTCTTTGGTATCCAGATCGTTTTTCTTCACAAAAAAGGAAACCATACTTTTAAAAGAACCATTGAAATAATTATCCACCAGCTTATTCATACTCTGATTGCTGTAGGTTTCTTTGTCTACCAGCGGAAAATAATTGTATCCCTTCCCCTGTTTTTCATGACCTACAAATTCCTTGTTCTCCAAAATTCGAACAATGGTCGAAACGGTATTGTATGCGGGTTTCGGTTCCGGCATCTCCTCGATGAGAGCGGCAACATTGGACTTTTTAAGTTGCCAGAGGATTTGCATGATCTCCTCTTCGGCTTTGGTTAATTGTTTCATATTTATATAAATTATTTTTTAATTCAGTAATATCCGGTAAAGAGTCAAGATCGTTCCGCTTTTGGCGTAACTGCAAGATTCAAGAACAAAGACTTGTGTACGTCTCTGATAAACATTTAGTTATAATCCAATTTATTCAAAACACTATAATTACAGTATTCTGGTTTCAGCTTTAACAAAAAAGCTTGCCGGACAACAATGTTTTTAATCAAGTCTACAGCGCTAATCTGCAGATTTTAAATCTGCGGTCCCGAACTATCGGGAGTGGGAAATTTTTTATGACATAACTTTTCCCGTTTTACACTTATAAATCCTGAAAAAGCAGGATGATTAATTTTGATACCGCTAATCTAAACTAAATAATTAGTTTGACCTAATCTTTTAGTTGAATATTTTAATTTTGCATACTTGAGAAAACCATGATGCCTTAAAATTTCGTATTTTTGGGTATAAAATAATCTGTACTAAAATGGATAAAGAACAATTAAGAAAAGAGTTTAATGATTTTCTGGATTCTGCTTCCGATGCTACTGTAAAGGATTTTTTAAAATTTTTAAAGGACAGGAAAACTCAACAATCCGGAGATCAGGATACGCTTAAAAATGGGTTAAGTGAAGACGACCTGTCTTTTAAAAACCGTTCCAACTAGGTGGATATTATTCTTGTTTTCCTTGCTGCCTTCCTTATGGTTATTGGAATTCTTGGGAGCTTTTTACCCGTTTTACCGGGCGTACCAATTAGTTGGGTAGGATTGCTCGTCTTTTACCTTGCCCCTTCTGTTCCTGTAAATTATTGGTTTTTAGGGATTACCTTTTTTATTGCAGTTCTTATTTATGCGCTCAACCTCATCATTCCCGCTATGGGAACCAAACGTTATGGCGGAAGTAAATTTGGAATGATAGGAGCCACGCTTGGACTCGTGATTGGTCTTTTTTCTCCGATTCCCTTCGGAGTTATCATTGGTCCCTTTTTAGGGGCATTTATTGGGGAGCTTATTAATAAAAGCAATCGGAAATCGGCCCTAAAAGCAGCTTATGGATCTTTTATTGGTTTCCTGGCCTCCAGCTTTATGGAGTTGGTTGTAGCCTTTTCATTCTTAATGCTCTTTCTCTGGAAAGTATGGGAATTTAAAGAAGTTATCTTTTAAAAT
>JAWOHC010000106.1:0-2812 GCA_046496275.1 Gillisia sp. | reverse complement strand
GGGTATGGGGTTCAGGTAAATCCAAGAGAAATCAATTTATTTTACCTCACAAACGGCCTTCGGGAACGGATTATACAACGTGATGATACCTATTTTATAAATGAAACCGAGCTTTCCTTCAGCAAAGAAGAATTACAGGCTGAATTAAAAAACAATCCTCAGCATTTTAGTCCCAACGTGATGACACGGCCTTTATATCAGGAGGTTGTTTTGCCCAATTTATGTTACATAGGCGGGGGAGGAGAACTCGCATACTGGTTTGAACTCAAGGAATTTTTTGATGCTGTAAAAGTACCATTTCCAATATTATTACTACGGAATTCTGCCCTGATAGAAACTTCAAAACAGGATCAAAAAAGGAAAAAACTCGATATTTCACAGGCAGAATTGTTTTTAAAACAGCATGAACTTATCAACCGTAAGGTGAGAAAAATATCAAATATAGATATCGACTTTTCTCCCCAAAAAGAATTTTTGGTGCAGCAATTTGAGCATTTGTATGATTTGGCAGCACAAACAGATCCTACTTTTCTTGGAGCGGTAAAAGCCCAGGAGGTGAAGCAGTTAAAAGGTCTTGAAAACCTGGAAAACCGACTTTTAAAAGCCCAGAAGCGCAAATTAAAAGATGAGGTTTCACGTATTGCCGAACTTCAGAACGAGCTGTTCCCAAACAAGAGTTTACAGGAGCGGCAAACAAATTTTTCAGAAATGTATCTGGAATATGGAAAAGACCTCATTCCTAAACTTATCAACGAATTAGATCCCTTAGAATTAAATTTTAAAATCCTGACTTTTGGAGAATAATAAAATGCACACGATTGATATGAATTTGGTGGAAATGACCCTGGATGTCATGAAGTATACCATAGATCGTATTTCAAACATTACCCCGGAACTGGGCTCGCCCAAGAAGGAAGAAGAGTTGTTAGAAATGGTTGGAGAAACCATAACCGATAAGGGGATTGGCGGGGAAAAGGCCTTTAAACTTTTCCGGGATGTGTTGGTAAAAGCAACGGTTCCCATAGATCATCCGCGGCATTTGGCTTTTGTGCCGGCTGCACCCACCAGGGCCGCAATTATGTTCGATCTTGTTACCTCCGCCTCCAGCATTCACGGAGCGTACTGGATGGAAGGTGCCGGAGGGATCTTTTGCGAAAACCAGGCTATGAAATGGCTGGTAGAAATATCAGGCCTGCCGGAAGGATCTTTTGGTGTTTTTACCAGCGGAGGTACCGTTGCAAACTTATCGGCGATGGTAGCGGCGCGTGAAGAGTGGCGAAGCAGAACTATAGATAATATTGGGATCAAGGGACTTGTGCTGGTTTCCCAGGGAGCACACAGCTCGGTAGAGGCCATGGCAAAAGTGATGGACGCCGATTTAATTAAGATCCATTCCCAGGGGGATTTGCTTACCGGGGAAGAACTGCGCGCCGGGATGGAGGAACTTCAGGAAAAAGACCGAAAAAGGGTTTTTGCGGTTGTTGCAACAGGTGGAACCACAAATGCAGGGATTATTGATGACCTGGCTGGGATCGCCGAAATTTGCGAAAAAGAGCAGGTGTGGCTGCATGTAGATTGTGCCTACGGCGGTGGTGCACTTGCGGCAAGATCTGTACGGCATTTGTTCAATGGGATTGAAAAAGCCGACAGTATCACGATCGATCCGCATAAATGGCTTTTTTCACCTTATGATTGTGGTGCGGTCCTTTATAAAAATATGGAACTCGCAAAAAATGCGCATTCCCAAAAAGGAGCCTATCTGGAAATTTTTAAGGATGAAGGAGCCCAGGGATTCAATCCTGCCGACTACCAAATCCAGCTTACCCGAAGAATACGGGGGATGCCGCTTTGGTTTTCCCTGGCAATGCACGGCACCGAAAAATACAGAACAGCTATAGAACGCGGAATTAGCCTTGCTAAAATTGCAGCGGCCAAAATAGAGGAACGTCCTTACCTGGAAATGGTGCGGCCGGAGAGTTTATCGGTGGTGTTATTCCGAAGAATTGGTTGGACAGCAGAGCAATACCGGGATTGGACCTATAGAAATCATAGGGAAGGAATTGCGCTGGTAACTCCAACTACCTGGAACAATGAAACTATTTCGAGGTTTTGCTTCATAAATCCTGATACTACCGAAGCGGATATTGATCTTATTTTGGATACCCTGAAGTAGAGAAGTGACGGAGTGATGAAGTGGTGGAGTGATGAAGTGAAAAAAGAGTCAAGAAAAGAGAGAATAGAAAAGAGAGTGAGGAGTCAAGAGTCAAGACAAAAAAATATTCGTGTATTTGTGGCTAAAAAAAATGAAAATTGATTTCTGGGAATCCCGAGCTATCGGGGCTGCGTGAAACCCGAAAGTCTAATCAATATATTAATAAGTTTTTACGCCGCGTCCGCTGCGTGTCCGTTGCGTCCGCTGCGTGAAACCATCAATATATTAAAAGGATAGACTTGATAAAAATAGAAAAGATTAGTTCCTGCGAATCCCGATATTCTTATGGATAAACAAGGTTGTAAACAAGTCTTTGTTCTTGATTCTTTACCGGACATTACTGTAAAAAAATAAGGCTTCCATCGCGGAAGCCTCATTTTTTATAAAAAAGTTGGTTTTAAAAAATTAGTTGGCAACGGTGTCAACAGGCTTGTCAACTACCAGGCGTTCGTCTCTGTTGGCGATTTCCCAGGCGGTTAAAAACACCAGTTTCGCTCGTTTTTCCAACATGTCATACTCAATTTTATCAGGAGTGTCGGTCATTTTATGGTAATCGGCGTGAACTCCGTTAAAGTAAAAAATGACTGGAATATTGTTTTT
>JAWOHC010000100.1:0-4584 GCA_046496275.1 Gillisia sp. | reverse complement strand
GTGGAAGATCAGTCGTTTTTTAAAACCATTAAAAATACCATTCGGCAGTTTGATACCTACGAAATAGCAGATGCTAAAATTGAACTTGAAATTCCGGATCTTATCAAATTGAGCGCCAAAACAAGTGAGAAAGGATATTTTCTATTTGATAAAACAGTACCCCAGGATCTTAGTTTGGCAGCAGATGAAGAGGGTTGGGTAAAAGTGGATATTCGATATTTAGATGAGCGAAATCCTGAAACTAAATTGGAAAAAGATCATTTTCAGGGAGAACTTCTAATTCCGGAACTGGAAGCGGAATATGGTGTGATTAGCGATATAGATGATACGATTTTACATACAGGAGTAACCTCCTTTTTCAAGCTTAGGTTGCTTAAAAACTCATTATTGACCAATGCATACGAAAGAATTCCTTTAAAAGGAGCTCCGGAGCTCTATCAAAAACTGCATTTGGGGAAAAGCGGAAAGAATAAAAATCCAATGTTTTACCTAAGCAATAGTCCCTGGAATATGTACCAGTACTTAAAGCTATTCCTGGATTTCAATAAATTTCCTAAAGGGCCAATTTTGCTTCGGAATTTTACAACTCCATTTGACAAGAGCCTAAAACCTGAAAAGCCACACAAGCAAAAAGAGATCATCAATATCCTAAAAACATATCCCGATTTAAAATTTATTCTGATAGGGGATAGCGGGGAACACGATGCCAGTATTTATACCGATATGGCAGTACAATATCCGGAAAGGATCCTGGCTATTTATTTACGAAGCGTAGATCACAAAAGGCAAATGCAGCGCGTGCAAAACATCGTAGACGGTTTTGAAACCACTCCGGTTTTAATGACCGATTCTTCTATAGAGTTTGAGGATCACGCCAGGGAAAACGGGTTTATTTTTTAAAACAGGGAGCTGGTTTCTAAAATTCCTGCGTGATTGATTGTGTTTTATTTAATTATATTTTCCTCCTGAATAGGTGATTTTCTGGGCATAGTACGAAAAATAACATCCCATAAGGGAGATGAAACGCCAAAGGCACGATCGGGTTCCCTGTAATGATGTATGCTGTGGTGATGCCACAGGATTTTAAGAAAATTCCGGGGAACCTTAAAGGCATGTACCGAGTAATGAACCCCCAAATACACCGTATAGCCCATTAAAAACCCGGATAAAAACCCAAAGGCATAATCCCCCATGATACTGCGATAGAGAATAAAAAATATCGTTGCCAGGATAAGACTTAACACCGGCGGCATAGCAAGCCTGGATTTATCTTTGGGATATTCATGATGTACGCCATGGATGGTATAAACCAATTTTTCGCGTTTCGGGTTGGTCACAGGTAAATGGAATAAGTACCTGTGCATTAAATACTCAATAAAGGTAAAAAAAAGAAATCCGGAAATAAAAAGCAGCACCATCCAGGGCACCTGAAACCCCTTTTCTACTATTCCATAGTAGATTAAAAAGGCAGAGATCACTGAAAAAATTAGTAAGGGAGCCAGGATGTGCGTCCTGGTTAATTTTTCTAAATAAGGATTCTTCATCAAAACCGCAGAACCCTTATGTTTTGGGCGGTTTTTTGCAGCATTCATTGTACATGGAGTTTAGAACAATCCGTGCAATTCAGCGTCAATTCTAGTGATTATTTGCCCTAAATGCTCCGGATTATCAACAAAATTTATATTATCAACGTCAATGATAAGTAAATTCCCTTTGTCATAAAGATGCACCCAGGCTTCATACCGTTCGTTGAGTCTACTAAGATAATCTATAGATATTGAATTTTCATATTCCCTGCCTCGTTTATGGATTTGTGAAACCAGGTTTGGGATGCTGCTGCGCAAATAAATTAGCAGGTCCGGACCTTTCACTACACTCTCCATAAGATCAAAGAGCGATTTGTAATTTTCAAAATCGCGGTTAGGCATAAGCCCCATAGAATGAAGGTTGGGAGCGAAAATATGGGCATCTTCATAAATAGTCCTGTCCTGGATAATCTTCTTTCCGCTTTCCCGAATTTCAAGAATCTGTCGAAATCTACTGTTAAGAAAATAGATTTGAAGGTTGAAAGACCAGCGTTCCATCTTGTTATAAAAATCCTCTAAATACGGGTTTTCCAGTACATCCTCATATTGAGGTTCCCATTTGTAATGTTTTGCTAATAATTTTGTAAGGGTGGTTTTTCCCGCCCCAATATTTCCCGCAATGGCTACGTGCATAGTAATGAATTTTCAGCTGGTTAAGTTTGAAGAAAATTAATCCTTGAGGGTTTAATTCCCCGAGGTTTTTGATTTCAACGAGGGTAAAGATACACGTTTTAAGCTAAAAAAAGCATTTGGAATTGGGTTGAATAGACTTGTTTAAAAATCACCGGATTCTTATGATCCTGGGTTAAAGATTCATTAAAAAATTGCTGAACTTTAAGGGAGGCCTTAACTTTCAGCTTTATAATTTTATAACTATGTATAAGATGATTTTTCTGCTGAGTTTTTTCTGGATTTTTTTAGCCTGTGCAAAGGATGAACCCGGAGACGTGATTTTTCCGTCTGAAACTCTGGATATTCCTGGAACTATATATTCTTCCAGCAACACTAATTTCGCCAATACCTACACTAATTTTATAGCAGCCCTGGAAGCAAATGAGGCCATAAGCATTATTGCAGAAGTAGATCATGCTGCCAATTCAATTTCAATAGGGCGGGTGCTTAACCCAACCAGAATTGTGTTTTTTGGGAACCCGGTTTTGGGAACTCCGTTGATGCAAAAAAATCAACTGGCCGGTTTGGATCTACCTCAAAAGGTCTTGTTCTTTGAAAATGAAGCTAATGTGGTTTATGCCGTATATAACAGTGTAAAATACCTGGAATCCAGATATGAATTGGAAGAAGTGTCTACTTTAGGTCAAATATCCAATGCGCTTTCAAATTTGGTAAAGACGGCAACAAATTCAGAGATTAGAAGCGCCGCAAATCTCATTGCCGATCCGGAGGCAGGAATTATAACAAAAATGAGCAATGAGGATTTTGAAGCCACCTATTTAAATTTACGGAATGCAATCGCAGCCAACGAAAATTTACAGATTGTAGCCGAGCTTGATCACCAGGAAAATGCCGCAAGTGTGAATATGGAGCTTAGACCTACCAAAGTGATCATCTTCGGAAATCCAAATTTAGGATCTCCATTGATGCAATCTTCTCAATCTACGGGTTTGGATCTTCCTCAAAAAATGTTGGTTTGGGAAGATGAAGATGGAACGGTGAATATATCTTATAATGATCCGGAATATATAAGGGAACGTCATTCAATTTCGGGCAATGATACTGTAGTTTCGGAAATTACAGTGGCGCTAAATGCCCTTGCTGAAACAGCGGCAGGAAATTAAACCACTTATAAAGTTCTGATGACGTATAACATTCTTCACAATAGGAAAACATCCAAATACAATCAATAAAATCTGTGAACATATGGAAAAGCAGTCCGATAAAGATTAGCCTTATAATGTTGTGTTTTATGAAGATAGTTCCCAGGAAATAAATAAGAATTGGGATTCCGGAATGCAAAGGGTGATAACCAATTCCGCAGCGGTTAGGATCAAATAATGGATCGGCAAAAACGTGATCTACATCTACCAACATCGTGGATAGTAAAATAAGCCAGTTACGTTTCCAGTTTTTTTTATCGTAGAAGTACGCAATGGCTCCAATTACTACAAAATGAAGCGAATAATGGACGATGGTCTGGAGCACAGTATTTAAATTCTAACTGGGGTTTTTCCCGGTTGTTTCTTCGTTTTCCTTGTTGTCCCTGCTTTTATCAGGCCGTAACAATTTTTTCATTTTCCGGTTAAGGGAGATGTAACGCCATATTCCAATTGTAAGGAACAAGACTGAGAAAATCAAGGCCAGGTATCCAATATACTTTAAATCCTCATATTTCTTTAATTGCAATAACGCCAGTCCGCCCAGCAAAAAGTATAACGATGCCTGTGTATAAGATAGCAAGGTGCGCTCGTTTGCAAGTCGCGTCCGTTCTAGTGCCAAATGTTCCCGGATAAGGGATTCATCTATTATTCTTTTAGCACCAAAAGGATTTCTAATATTTACGCGTCTTATCATTGCAGAAACAAATTTGGCTCAAAGGTATAAATTAAAAAGCATTGATTGAAACCGCGTGGTTTATTCCCTCCAACAACCGGTTTCAATCAATGCTGATTTTTTTTAATTATGTGTTGCCTGGCAGGTACATCCCGGAGCTGTAAAACTCTGTGTGCTGTTGTGCCATGGGAAGGCCTCATTGAATTTGTTGTTTTCCCAATAAAAACCTGTTCTTTCTTTAGGATGATTTCCTATTTCGTTCATAGTCTTGGAATCGTATAACCTTCCGTTGATCATGGTGTAAATAACGCTTTCAGAATTTCTGATGTCCTCCAGCGGATTTTTATCCAGCACGATCAAATCGGCTAATTTTCCTTCGGCTAAAGAACCGATTTCCTTTTGCATTCCAAGATATGAATCCGAAATACATTAAAAAATATATACCTGTTGTAAATGAACCACAGGTATTGATTTTGTCCTCAAAAGAAAC